>JAEUJK010000794.1 GCA_016794735.1 Gemmatimonadota bacterium
CCAGTAGGTCACCACGGTCTGGCCCGGGCCGAGCCATGCCTCGCGCGGTGTCTCGTAATCCCCGGGCGCTGGTGGCGTGGGCAGGATGCGTTCGAACCCCCGTTCGACGCTGAACAACGAGAAGCGTCGCATCGAGAGGTCCCAGGTGCCCACCGAGTCCCCGGACACCGACACCGTCATCAGGCCGCGAAATTCACCGGGCCCGTTGCCCTGTCGACCAAAGGTCCGCAGCAGTTGGCCACCGGCGTCGTACACGTACAACCCCGCGCGACGCAGGTCCGCGACCAGCAACCGTCCCCCGCCCAGCGGATACACCGCGCTCACGAAGGTGAATCCGGCAGAGTCGGGATCAGCCAGGGTCACGCGCGGCGTGGAGTCCACGGACCAGACCGGGAGCTCCTGCGGCGGTGTGCCGATGGTCGCGATGCGCACCCCCGCGGAGTCGGTCACCTGGACGTCCGATGTTTCCGGGGCGCCGCGGCACGCCAGGACCAGGGCAAGGACCAGCGCGTGGACTCGCGGCATGCAACGGGGAGTGGGCATGTCGCAACCTACGACCGGGTACAGGCGCCGTCACGGTCGCAGGGCGTGCAACACCTGACGCCCGGCGCCGCGCACCGGGCCCCTCGACTAACCGCCGAGTCCCTTCATCGCGCCGCTGAGGAAGTCGAGGCGCCAGGTCTCGAGCTGCTCCACGGGGATCGACAGCTCAACGGACAAGGCATCCGCCGAAGTCCCGCGGAGGAGTCGCAGCACGGCATCACTCTTGACCGCCGCTGGATACGCCGGGACCGCCGTGGTGGCGAGCGGGGTCGCGACCGCGGTCGTCGCCAGCGGCGTGTGGCGGCGTGCCGCAATACCACGCGCGGCGCCGTCGCAGACCTGCCGGGCAAACGCCACCGTCGGCTTGTCGGGAATGCGCCCGTTCCACGGCCGGTCGCAGTACACGCACCCGATCAGCCGACCGGCCACGACCATCGGCAGCACCCCGAAGCTTCCCGCGCCTAACGACTGGGCGAAGCGCAGCTCTTCCGCGGTGAAGTCACGGTCCACGGGCACGAAGAGGCTCTGGCGGCGCAACATGGCCACGGCCACGGGGCCGTCGCGCGGCGAGAGGTCGTACTGGAACGACTCGAGCAGCGACTCGACGGCCGTGCCGAGCCCGAAGCGGGCCTTCACCGAACGCCCATCGGTCGCCAGCATGCAGAAGACGACGCGGTCGAACGGGCCGCCGCGATAAATGGCCTCGAGTGTCGTGAGGATCACGCGGTTCACATCCTCGCCCGACGCCGGTTCGGCGGCGCGACGCACCTCCTCGGCCAGGGTGCGACGCAGGGCCTCCTGCGGATCCGCCGGGACCTCCTCGCTGGCGGGAGGCGTGGCCATCCCCACCCATCCCCCCAGCTCCTTGATCGCCGCGTCGTGCTGGTTGCGCAGGCGCAGGTCGTCGATGTTCACCTTCGCGCTCGCGAAGATCTCCTTCGTCTCGCGCAATGCCGACTTCATCACCGCCCCGACGTCGGCACGCGACAGCTTGAGCGGCTTTGCATAGCGCTCCATGACGTCGGTCACGCCATCGCCGCGCATATCGCGGTCACGACGATACACCGCGGTGGTGAGGTCGTGCGCGCAGGCGACGAC
>JAEUJK010000004.1 GCA_016794735.1 Gemmatimonadota bacterium
GGTCCCCCCGGCGTGGGCAAGACCTCCCTCGGCCGCTCCATGGCCCGCGCCCTCGGCCGGCGCTTCGTGCGCATGTCGTTAGGCGGGGTGCGCGACGAGGCCGAGATCCGCGGGCACCGGCGCACCTACATCGGCTCCCTCCCCGGGCGCATCCTCCAGGCGATGCGTCGCGTGCAGGTCGTGAACCCGCTCATCCTGCTCGACGAGATCGACAAGCTCGGCCACGACTATCGTGGCGACCCGGCTGCCGCCCTGCTCGAGGTCCTCGATCCCGAGCAGAACGCCGCCTTCAACGACCACTACCTGGAGCTGGACTACGACCTGTCGCAGGTCTTCTTCGTGACGACCGCGAACACGGTGAACACCATCCCCGAGCCCCTGCGGGATCGCATGGAGATCGTGCGCCTCCCGGGGTACCTCGACCAGGAGAAGTACGCCATCGCCCGTCGCTTCCTGCTCCCCAAGCAGTGTGCGCGCCAGGGGGTGGACCCGGCCACGCTCACCCTCGCCCCGGGGGTGTTGCCCGCCATCGTTCGTGCCTACACACGCGAAGCCGGCGTCCGTGACCTGGAACGCCAGCTGGCCCGCCTCACGCGCAAGGTCGCGCGGCGGCGCGCCGAACGGCCGGTCGCGGCGCCCACCGACGCCACCGCTCTCCCGGTCGACACGATCGACGTCGCCGACCTGCGGCCGATGCTGGGTGTCCCGCCGTACGACCCCGACGACCAGTCGCTCGACGACCAGGTCGGCGTGGCCACCGGCCTCGCGTGGACCGGCACCGGTGGCGAGGTGCTCGACATCGAGGTGGCGGCGCTCCCCGGGCGCGGGCGCCTCCACCTCACCGGCGCCCTGGGCGACGTGATGAAGGAGTCGGCCGGGGCGGCCCTCAGCTTCACCCGCTCGCGCGCGCAGTCGTTAGGCATCGACCCCGGCTTCGTGAAGGTCACCGACCTCCACGTCCACATCCCCGCCGGTGCCACCCCCAAGGACGGCCCCTCCGCCGGCATCGCCATCACCACCGCCCTCGTCTCCGCGCTCACGCGCCGCCCCATCCGCGCCAACGTCGCCATGACCGGCGAGGTCACCCTGCGCGGCCGCGTCCTGCCGATCGGCGGCCTCAAGGAGAAAAGCGTGGCCGCGATGCGGGCCGCGCGCACCACCGTCGTCATTCCCGCCGCCAACGCCCGCGAGCTGGATGAACTCCCCGCCGAGGTGAAGGCCGGGCTCACCTTCCACGTCGTGCGCACGATGGACGAGGTCCTCGACCTCGCCCTCCTCCCTGCCCCGACCGCCACCGCGAGCGCGGCCGCCCGCACATGACCGAACCCGCCGCCGCCGATCCGCTCGTCATCCGCCAGCTCGACTTCCTCGGCGGGATGGCCGTGGGCGGCAACTGGCGTCCTGAGGAGCGACTCCCCGAAGTCGCCTTTGCCGGACGCTCCAATGTCGGGAAGTCGTCGCTGCTCAACATGCTCGTCAGGCGGCGGGCCTTCGCGCGTGTCTCCAACACACCGGGGCGAACGCAGGAAGTGAACTTCTTCCAGGTCAACAACACCTTCGTCATCGCCGACCTCCCGGGATATGGATACGCCCGGGTGGCGCGCGAGAAGCGACAGGCCTGGCAGGGGCTGATCGATCAGTACCTTCGTTCGGCGCGGGAACTGCGCGGTGTCGTCGTCCTGCTGGACGCGCGACGCGAACCGTCGCCTGACGACCTCGACATGCTGGAATACCTCGCCGCGCTCGAGATCCCCACGCTGGTGGCCATCACCAAGATCGACAAGCTGCGCGCCCGTGAACGGGAAACGCAGTTGACGATGATCTGCCAGGCCGCTGGCCTCGATCCCTCGCAGGTCGTGCCGTGCAGTGCGGTGACGCGCGAAGGACGCGACGAGATCGCGGCCGCCGTCGTTTCCCTCATCCAGACCCCGGCATGGCGCGCCCCCGGATGACACGCGCGGCATGCCTCCTGGCTGCGGGGCTCGCTGTCGCGTGCCTCCCGTCGCCGCCCTCCGGGGCGAACACGCCCGTGGCCGCCACCACGGACACGCTTCAGGTCGTGCCGGCCGGCTTCGGGACGCTCAAGCAGGACGACATCGCGATCCGCGTCTCCCAGTTCGGGCTGCGGGTCCGGGCCATCCCGCTCGATGAATCGGTCACGCGAGTCCTTTCCCCCGACTCGTACACCGCCCTCTCCGACCTGCTCAAGAGCCAGAGCGCGCGCCTGGCGGAGCTGTCGCGGCGAACCGCCCTCCCGCGCCTGTCCGTCTGGTACGTCTCGTTCTTCAGCCAGGAAGTCGGCGAGGCGCGCTACAGCCCGCTCGAACTCATCATCACCAATGTCGGGCGGGACTTCCGGCCGCTGGACGTCATCGGCCTGTCGCCGGGGTTCGGCCTGCAGCGCGTCCGGCAGCGCGAGGTCCAGAGCGCCCTCTATGTGTTCGACGGGCAGCTCGACGTGAACCAGCCCCTGGTCGTGGCGTACGAGACGGCCCGCGCCACCAACTGGTCGGTCATCCTGCAGCGCATCGAGCGCGAGCGCGCCCTGGTCCGGTCACGCGCCGGGTCTCGACCTTAGCGCACCCGCAGCACCGACTCCGCGGGCCCCGCGTCCCCCGTCTTGAGCAGGTGGTGGATGTCCCGCAACGCCTGCTGGCTCCGCGGCCAGGTCACCCGGTCGATGGCATCCGGAAGGGCGAGCCACGCGAAGTCGTCGTGTTCCTCGGAGAGCGTGGGTGCGAGCGTAGAATCGGTGAGGGCGGCGAAGACCACGGCCAGCTGCACGGTCTTCCGACTCGGCACATAGAACGGGTTGGTCCCCACGCAGTAGAGGCTTCGAAGCGGAAGCCGCGTCTCCTCCGCGAACTCCCGGGCCGCCGCATCCTCTGGACTCTCGCCCGCTTCGATCGACCCGTGGACGACTTCCCACGCACCCGTCGACCGAACACCGGGAGCACGGCGGAGCACGAGAGCCCTGAATCCATGCTCCGGATCCACCACGAAAACGTCCACAACCCCGCATGCGATCGAGGTCATGCTACGCCGGGAACATGCGGGAGCACGAGCCGTGCTCCGCTCCGCAAGTCGTTGATTTACTTGATCTTGGACAGCGCCTTGAGCTTGGCCGCGATCGAGGCGGTGCGCAGGGGCCTGACAAGGAAATCGGTCGCGCCAGCATCGTAGGCACGCGTCTCCATCGACTCATCGTCGCTTCCGGAAAGGAGGACCACCGGAAGGCTGGCCGTGGGCAGCCGCGTGCGCAACCTCCGCAAGACGCTGATCCCGTCGAGCCGCGGGAGGGCGAGGTCCGCCACCACCACATCGGCGGCGGTGTGGTCCACCTCTTCGAGGGCAGCGATGCCGTCACCCACCTCGACCACGTCGAACTCGGCGCCCTCCAGAGCCGCCCGGAGTTCGGCACGCTCGACCGCGTCAGCCAGCGCGAGCAGTGCCCGTGGCTGCGACGCCGTGCGCGCGACCGGGAGGATGTCGAGGGCCAGTTCGAAGGCGCCGCCGCTCAGCGGGCCGCGCGCGGGCGACTGGACGTCGCGAGGGCTGAGCGTGTCCGCGACAATCGGGGTGCGTGAGTAGGGACGGTCGGGACGCGCTGGCGCGACGACCGCCGGGACCTCCACGACCCGCTCCAGCTCCTGCAGGTCGGTGTTCCCCTCGAGCACATGATCGATGCCCGAATCCCACAGGCCCTGCATCCCGGCCTTTCGTGCGGCGTCCGCGATGCGCTCCGCGGACTCACCCGCGGAGATGCGACGCTCGACCTCGGTGGTCGTGACGAGCACCTCCATGAGCGCCAGGCGGCCGTGGTACCCGGTGCCGCCACATTCCGCGCACCCCTTGGCCTCGAACAACAGCGCGCCGGCCGGGATCCAGCGGCTGAACTTGGCCGGCACGTCCGAGGTCATCGGCGTGCGGCAGCTCTGGCAGAGGCGGCGCACTAGGCGCTGGGCGACAACGCCCTTGAGCGCCGCCCCGATCTTGTAGCTCTCGATCCCGATGTCGAGGAGGCGAGCGACCGAGCTGGCCGCGTCGATCGTGTGCAGCGTCGACAAGACGAGGTGACCCGTGAGCGACGCCTGGATGGCGATCCCCGCCGTTTCCCGGTCGCGGATTTCGCCGACGAGCACGACGTCCGGATCCTGGCGCAGGATCGAGCGCAGCGCGGCCGCGAAGCTGAGTCCTGCCTTCTCGTTCACCTGCACCTGCACGATCCCGTTCAGCTTGTACTCGACGGGATCCTCGACCGTCACGATGTTGACCCCGCGATTCTGGATGCTGCGCAGCGCGGAGTAGAGCGTCGTGGTTTTCCCCGAGCCCGTCGGACCGGTGACCAGGATGATCCCCTCGCGCAGGTTGATCAGCTGGTTGAGGCGTTCCAGGTCGGACGCGCGGATCCCGAGTCCCTGCAGGTCGAGCACCGTGGTGCTCGAATCGAGGATACGGATGACGACCTTCTCGCCGGTCGACGCCGGCAGCGTCGAGACACGCAGGTCAATGCGGCGGCCGTCGATGACCACGCGTGCGCGACCATCCTGGGGACGCAGGCGATCGGCGATGTCGAGCCCCGACATGATCTTGATGCGCGAGACCAGCGGGATCCCCGCGGCCCGCGGGATCTTGAGCGCCGGCCGCAACACGCCGTCGATCCGGTACGTCACCTGGATCCCGCTCGGCTGCGCCTCGAGGTGGATGTCACTCGCGCGCTGGCCGATCCCCTCGGCGATGATGTGGTCGACCAACCGGATGATCGGGCGCGCGGATGCGTTCTCCGCACCGAGGTCAAAGCTCCCTTCCTCGCTCGCTTCGCCCTCGACCACCTCGACCAGCGACATCGAAGGCGCGGCATCGAGGATGGAGTCCAGCACCTGCTCCGGGCGATACAGCTCATCGAGTCGCTGGGCGATCGCGCGCGGGGACGCCAGCTGGAACCGCACCTGTCGTCCCGTGGCAAACCCGAGGGCGCGCTCGCAGTCGAAGTCGTTGGGGTTGGCGACGGCCACCTCGATCGCCGAATCGGTCACGCGCAATGGCACCACGTGGTGCTTGCGGGCGAGTCCTTCGGTGACGAGGTCGATGGCGGCCTGGCTCGACTCGGTCAGGTCGGCAATTGGCAAACGAAACTTTGCCGCCAGCTCCCCGACGATCGCCTCGTCCGTGGTGTAGCCCGCGCTGACCGCCGCTGCCCAGAACGACTCTTCGCCCGCGCGGATAGCCTCGAGCTGCGAAGCCTCGATGAGCTTCGCCAGCGTGGGGGCGAGCCACTCGTCACGAGTAGCGGTGAAAGCCATTGGGTTGGGCGACCGGGTGTGGGCCAGAACGCCGCGAGCGCTTTCGCGGCCGGACCTTTCCCTTGATTATCGGCTGTTCGCAGCCTGTCCTGAGTACCCCGACTTCACAGGATGGGCCAGAAATCACGACTGACGTCGAAGCCGAACCGCCAGCGACCGTCGCGCAGCCCCCGCGCAATGTCGATGCGCACCAGTTGAAGGAACGGCTCGATCCCGAGTCCGACCAGCGGATACCCCTTCCAGGGGTCGTCGGTGCGGGTGGCCACCACCCCGGCGTACGGGGCCCAGGTCGCGGTCCCCGGGAGTCTCCCCCATCGGCCGATTGGCACCGGGACAAAAGGACCGATCCGCCGCAACTCCACGCGCGCCTGCGCCATCCCCGTGGCCGCGAACTGGTGGAACGCGTATCCGGGCGCCGTGATCGGCCCACCCGCGTAGAGGAGTTCCTGGGGGACCACTCGGTCACTCCCGGTCACCCCACCACCAGCGAGTCGCACGCGCAGGTCGCCAGCGCCGGTCGTGCGTGTCGCTTCCATCGCGCCCCAGAGGCGTGCGGAGTTTCGGACCTCATCGGCCGCTCCCTCGCGCCGTGCGAAGCGCAACTCCGTGCGAAAGCGCAGGTCCGCGAGTCCGGTCGCTGGTCCACCCGCACGCTCGAGACGAAGTGCGAGTCGTTCTCCCCACCCCTCGAGGACCTGCACCGTCGACCGGAATCGGCCCCGCGCCGGTGTCGCGTGCACCTCGAGCGATCGGTGTTCCTCCACGCCGCCCTCGATGGTCCAGCGCCAGCGACGCGGGGTCCACCCGGTGAGCGACAGGTTTGCGCCGGTCGCCTGGTACGGTTGGGTGTAGTCCGCACCCCACTCCTGCGCGGCGAGCGAGTTGCGTGTGCGCGACGCCTCGGGTTCATCGCTCACATCGCGAAAGTCCCGCGCGACCGAGAGACGCACGGCCAACCCGCTCGCGCGCTGCCAACCCATCGTCAGTGCGCCCTTCACCTCGCGATCTGCCGTCCCCACGCGTCCACGGAGGCCGAGGTCGAGCCCATGCCCGAGTTGTCGCCGGATCCCGGCGCCCACGGCAATCCCCTCCACCCGGTTCACCTGGACGAGATCGGAGATGCCGCGTGCCGACGGCAGCGTCTGGCGACTCCTCGCCAAGGCCTGCGCGCGGACCAGCCGTCGCGCTTCCTCCTGCACCTGCCGCACCTCCTCCCCTGTGGCCAGCGTGACATCGGCCGGCAACGAGTCCACGATGCGGGTCGGCGGGAACCGGAACGCGGCTCGTCGGCCCGGCGGTGCGAGGGTGATCTCGGGGCCCGGGGCGAGCGCCTCGGTCCCACCGGCATTCACGATGTAGTCGCGCACGTCCCAGCGCCCGCGGATGATCCCCTTCACCGGGAAGTCCATCCAGCTGCCACTTCGCCGGATCTCGATTTCCTGGCGACGCGGCAGCCAGTACCGGCCCTCGATCAGCGAGTTCTCCAGGATGATCGAGACATCTTCCAGCAGTTTGTCCTTGAGCGCCGCGCGGGTGAAGGAGAACGCCATGCGCACGACCTGGGCGTCGTCCCGCGCGAGGTAGACGGCGCCCACGGCCGCGGCGTCCGCATCGTTGCGCGGTCGCACCTTCACCTCGTAGACCTCCAGGACCCGGCCCGGCAGCTCGAAGCGGAGCGAGTCCGCGATCTGGAACTCGTACGTGGCGAGCCCCGAGGGCGAGAGCGGGTGCGGGACGTCGCGCACCTCGTCCCCATCACCCAGCCGGATGATGTCCGGGAAGTTGTTCTGGATGATCCCGAGGTGGTCGCGGTGGTACTGGATGTCGGTCGGGAGGACCAGGGTGTCGCGACGCCCCACGATCCACTGCTTGGAGTAGTTCGGCGGCCGCCAGTAGACCTCGAGGGCGAGTTCGTCCGCGCGCACCACGCGTGGGGGGAGCAGGAACCCCTCGCCGAGCTGCGCCAGGAAGGTCAGGTACCCATGGGCGGTGGCCCGGGTATCGATCAGCGTCGAGTCCGCCAGCTGGGAGAGGCGACGCGCGGTCGCCCGTTCCACCAGGTCGCGCGTTCGCGGGTCGTTCCACCCCTGCCCCTCGGCGCGGTGTCCCGCTGCTGCCACGAGCAGGAAGGCCAGGAGCGCGCGGTGCCACATGGCGGGCAAAACTAACATATTCCCCAATCATGACGCTTCGCCTGGCCAGCACCGATGGCACGCTCACGTTCGAGCTCCGCCCGGGGCTGACGCTCGTGCTCGGTCGCGCGCTCAGCTGCGACCTGCCGGTGCTCGATCCCACCGTCTCCCGGCGGCACGCCGAGCTCGTCGTGGAGGCCAACGGGATCGCGGTCCGCGACCTCGGGTCCTCGAACGGGACCTTCCACGTTGGTGCGCGCGTCGAGGCGGTCCGCCTCATGGCCGGCGACCGGGTGACGTTCGGGAAGGTGTCGTTCGAGCTGAGGAAGAGCGCGGAATTCCTGATCGACGACAGCACGGCGGAGATGCGGCGTCGCGCGGCGCGCGCCGGCACGACGATCATCCGCCAGGTGCCCGTCCCCGACGCCGACCAGGCGCTGGAACAGGCGCTCATGGCGACCGGCGCCCAGCCGGCCATCGACGACGCGAGCCCGGCTGCGGCCGTGTACCAGCGCGACCGGCAGAAGCTCCTGCTGCTCGTCGAGATCTCCAAGGCGCTCACGCGCACGGCGACGGTGGAGCAGCTCCTCGAGCGGATGCTGCATTTCACCTTTCGCCTGCTCGACGTCGACTATGTCGCCGTCTGGCTCTACGACGAGGCCGGCCAGCTCGTCCCGCGGCTCGCGCGCACGCGCGACGGCGCCGACGCGGCGCGCACCATCAGCCCCGCGATGGTCAAGACGGTGGTGGAGCAGCAGGTGGCGATCGTCTCGGATGCCGAGGGCACGGCGCCCGGAGCCAACATCCGGAGTGCCGGATGTGCACCGCTCGTCGCATCCGAGGGACGCGTGCTTGGCGTGTTGTACGTGGACGGCGCGCGCCCGGGGATCCGCGTTTCCGACGAGGACCTCGACTTCCTCGTGGCCTACGCCGGGATCGGCGCGGTCGCGCTCGACAACATCCGCAACAGCGAGCACATCCGGCAGCAGGCGCGCGTGCGCGAGAACTTCGAGCGATTCTTCACGCCGCACATGGCCGAGCGCATCGCCAGCATGCCCGACGCGTTAGGCCTCGGTGGTGAGCGACGCGAGGTGGCGGTGTTGTTCGCCGACATTCGCGGCTTCACCGAGATCGCGGCGTCGCTGGCACCGGACGCGACGGCGGCATTACTCACCGACTTCTTCACCGAGATGGTGGAAGTCGTGTTTGCTCACGGCGGGACGCTCGACAAGTTCATCGGCGACCGCGTGATGGCGCAGTGGGGCGCGCCGATCCACTCCGACGACGACGCCGATCGCGCGATCGAGGCGGCCATCGACATGTTGCGCGCGGTCGAGCGCCTCAACGCGGTGCGTGCGGGTGCGGGACGCCCCGCGATCCAGGTGGGGATCGGGATCAACTACGGCGAGGCGTTTGCCGGATACACTGGCTCCGAGCGGCGCCTCGAGTACACGGTGATCGGCGACAGCGTGAACACGGCGAGCCGCCTGTGTGACTGGGCCGAGGGTGGGGAGATCCTCCTGTCGGAAGCGCTGCGCGACGCCTGCACCCGCGCGCACGACGTGGCGCCGCGGGATCCGCTCCTGTTGCGCGGCAAGGCGCACCCGATGACGGTGTATCGCGTGGCCCCCTCAGCGACGCGATGATCGTCAGGCTGCCCCGCGGGTACCAGCGACTGGCCGGCATTTCTCCGTTGGCCGTGGCCCACGACACGGTGGCGGACGCGGTGCGCGAGATCCTCACGCACGGCACGCTGCACGACTGGGCGCGCGACCACCGGGAACGCTGGGAATACCAGGGCCGCGGCCCCGTGTACTCCGCGCCGCTCCCGGGCGGCCCGCGGGTCGTGGTGCGGCACGCGTGGCGCGGCGGGTTGCTCGCCCCCCTGCTCCGCGACCTCTACCTCCCGCCCACGCCGGCGCCCACGGAACTGCTGATCTCGAACATCCTCACGCAGGTCGGGGTCCCGACGCCGCCAGTGCTGGGGTTCGCCACCTACAGGGCCGCAGCATTCCTGCGGCGCGCCGACGTGGTGACGGTGGAAGTCGATGGGCGCGACCTCGCGGCCACGCTCGCCCAGGCCGATCCCCCGGGCCGGCGCGCGCTGGCCCCGGTGGTCGCCACCCTGATCGGGGCCCTCACCGAGGCGGGCGCATGGCACCAGGACCTCAATGCCAAGAACATCCTGGTGACCCAGAAGGCCGACGGTACGCGCCTCGCCGTGTTGCTCGACGTGGATCGCGTGCGATTCATGCCCGGTGGCGACCCGCACGTGCGCGACGCCAACCTCGCGCGGCTGCAGCGATCGATCGAGAAGGCGCGTGCCGCCGGCGCCGTCACGTTCAGTGCAGACGACTGGTCCGCCGTCGTCACGCGCGTTCATGAGGATGAGGAGATCCGGCGGGCCACGCGCGAGGCCCGCACCCTGGACGTGATGGCATGACGATTTCCTCCCGGCTCGACCATGTCGGCATCGTCATGATGAGTGCCGTCGGCGACGCGGTGCACGTCCTGCCCGTGTTGCACGCGCTCAAGCGCCATCATCCGGCGACGCGTGTCTCGTGGGTGCTGCAACCGGGGCCGGCCACCCTGGTGCGTGGCCATCCGCTGGTCGACGACATCGTCGAGTTCGATCGCAGCAAGGGATGGCGCGCCTTCCTCGACGTGCGACGCGCGCTGCGTGAGCGCCCGGTGATGGACCTGGTGCTCGGGCTGCAGGTGTACTTCAAGGCCGGGATCGTCACCTCGTTCACGCGGGCCCCGATCAAGCTCGGCTTCGACCGGGCGCGCGCGCGCGACGCGAACTGGCTCTTCACGACGCACCGCATCCCGCCACACCCCGTCGGCCAGCACGTGCAGGACCAGTATTTCGAGTTCCTGCACGCGTTAGGCATTCCCACGGAGCCGCCGGAATGGAACCTCGGCCCCTGGGAGGACGAGCGCCCGTGGCAACGCGAGTTTGTCCAGTCGGTCGGGGGACCGTACGCCGCCCTGGTCATTGCGACGAGCAAGGCGGAGAAGGACTGGATGCCGGAACGCTGGGCCCGCGTATGCGACGCGTTGTGGAGTGACTTCGGCCTCCAGCCCGTGCTCGTGGGTGGGCGCTCGCCCCGGGAACTCGCCGCCGAGGCCGCGATCATGGCCGCCACGTCACACCGGCCGATCAGTGCGTTGGGCAGCGGGCTCCGTCGACTCGTCGCCATCCTGGACGGGGCGCAGCTCGCGATTGCACCAGACACCGGCCCGCTGCACATGGCGGTGGCGCTCGATCGCCCCGTCGTCTCGCTGATCGGGTACACCAACCCCAAGCGCACCGGACCGTATCGCCGCTTTCACGACCTCATCGTCGACGCGTACGGCGATCCCGGAGAGGATTATCCCATCAGCATGGAAAATCGCCCGGGTCGCATGCCGCGCATCACCGTCGAGCAGGTGCTGGCGCGCGTGCAACACTGGCGCGAGCATTACGCCCGCTGACGCCCGCGGCGCATTCGCCAACGTTTCGTCGAGTCGCCGCGTCGTTAACGTCGGCGTGCAAGCGCAGTCTACCCTCTGTTCCCCTTACGTGGAGGTAACGTGAAGAAGCTTCTTGTTGCAGTTGCTGGAGCCGTGCTGGCGCTGTCCCTCGTCGGCTCGGACGTGCAGGCGCAGGGTGGTGGCGGCGGTGGCGGCCGCGGCATGGGTGGGGCCCGCATGATGGAGATGATGATGCAGGGCATCACGCTCACCGAGGCCCAGAAGGCCAAGTTCGATTCCATCACGGCCAAGTACCAGAAGGAAATGCCGCAGATGACGCCGGGCACGCCCCCGTCGCCGGAAGACCGCCAGAAGCGCATGGAGCTCATGCAGAAGCAGCAGGCCGACATCAAGGCGCTGCTCAACGATGAGCAGAAGGCGACGTTCGAGAAGAACCTCGCGAACATGCCGGGCCGTCGGCCAGGCGCGTAAGCGCACCCACGTCCAGCAGGCACGCGCCGGCGGGGTCTCCCCGCCGGCGCGTTGTCATCTGGGGGCGGTGTCCCGCACCCCGTGGCCCACCTGGTAGGTGACCCCGATCTCGCCTAACAACTCCACGAGGCGCCCGAGGGCGAGCCCCATCACGGCGAAGTAGTCCCCCTCGATGCGCCGCACGATCGTGGCCCCAAACCCCTGGATGCCGTAGGCGCCCGCCTTGTCCATCGGTTCGCGCGTCGACACGTAGCGCGAGATGAGCTCCGGGTCCAGGTCGCGGAAGGTCACCTCCACCGACTCGACCCCGCTGCGCAACGCGGCGCCCCGGGCCACGGCGATCGCCGTGTGCACGGTGTGGGTGCGCCCCGACAGCCGCGCCAGCGTCGCGCGCGCGTCGGCCTCGTCGACCGGCTTGCCCAGCACCTCGCCGTCGAGCACCACGATCGTGTCGGCCGCGATCACGACCGCCTCGGGCTCCCGCTGCGCGATCGTCACCGCCTTCTCGCGCGCGAGGCGCTCGCAGTGCGGCACCGGCGCCTCGTGCGGGTGGTACGTCTCGTCGATGTCGGCCGGCTGCACCTCGTGGTCGATGCCAACGAGCGACAGCAGGTCACGGCGCCGCGGAGACTGCGACGCCAGGATCACCCGGACCGCCATCACCGCTCCAGCCAGATGGTGACCGGCCCCTCGTTGGTGAGCTCGACCTCCATCGCGGCCCCGAACTCGCCGGTGGCCACCGGAAGGCCGCGTTCGCGCAGCTCGGCGACGAATCCCTCGTACAACGGGATCGCCACCTCGGGACGCGCCGCGTCGATGAACGAGGGTCGCCGTCCCCGGGACGCGTCGCCGTACAGGGTGAACTGCGACACCACCAGCAGCCCACCGCCAACGTCGGACAGCGCAAGGTTCATCTTCCCCTCGTCGTCCTCGAATCCGCGGAGTCCGGCGACCTTCTCCGCCATCCACCGCACTTCTTCCATCGTATCCGTGTGGGTGAAGCCCACGAGGAGGACGAAGCCGCGCCCCACCACGCCCGAGACACGCGGCGCACCGCCCGCTTCGACGATGCGCACCTCTCCCCGCGACACCCGCTGCACCAAGACTCGCATGTCGCGGAATCTAAGCCCGTGTTACGCGGGAGCCGATGCGGGCTTGCCCCCCGTCGAGAGGTAGTCGGCAAAGGCGTGCGGCAACGTGGACGCCAGGATGCCAGCACGCGCTGTGTCGAGGTCGTACGGCACCCGCACAAACTCCACCTGCCAGCCCCCCTGCGTGTGCGCGACCTCGATGAAGCCGGCGCGCCAGTCGCCGTCCTTCGGCCGCCCGACACTCCCCGTGTTCACCAGCCGGACTCCATCCACCTCCCGGCTCCACGGCACGTGGGTGTGCCCGAACGCCAGGAGGTC
>JAEUJK010000797.1 GCA_016794735.1 Gemmatimonadota bacterium
TACGCCGGCGACGAACGCCGCGACGCCGTGATGCGGCGCGAACGCGTGACGTACTTCGGCTTCGAGCTCGAACGCGACGAGACCTTCCTCGACACCTTCGACGACGATGCACCGGCGGCGCGAAAGGCACTCGCCGATGCGCTCGCCCGGGAGGAAGCACGCCACCCGGCCGTGCGGGCCAACCGTCGCGACATCGACGAGGTGCGGGAGTGTTACCGTCGCAGCGGCGGCAAGACGCCGCGGCTCGGCCTCCCCGAACTCCGTGATCGGTATCTCGAGCTGCTCGCCAACATCGGGTCGGTTCGCGAGTACCGTGGCGCCGCGTTGCGGCTGGACCTTCGCGGGTTGGTGGACCAGGCCACGCGCGCGCGCCTCGCCGAACTTCCCGAGGAGACAACGGTGCGAGGGCAGGCCGTCGGCCTCGAGTATGACGTGGAAGAGGTGGCGGGTGGTGAGCCGGTGGGCGTTGTGAGGTTGGTGCTGCCGGAGAAGCTCGCCCGGACCCTCGTGGCGGAACAACTGCCCGCGCTGGATCGCCCCGTGCGGTTCGTTGTCCACCGCGGCCAGCGTGGGAGTGTGCGCGCCGCAACGCTCGACGAACTCCAGGAGTTGCTCGATCGCCCCTGGTCTCCCGACGAACCTAGCCGGCGTCGCCAGCGCGAGGACGAGGGGCGCCGCAAGCACCGTGACCGCGAGGCATCACGCACGCGTGGCGAGCTGGAGCGGTTCCGGCGCTCGCGGGAGCGATCGCGCGTCTCGCCGCGTCGCCGCGGCAAGCGTTAGGCGGTCGGCACCTCGGCTTCGTACTGCTCGGTTCGCACGATCTGGAAGCCGCGCGCGAGGTAGTTGGGGAGGGCGACCGGTGAGTCCAGGGTGCAGGTGTGGAGCCACACGCGTCGTGCGCCCCATGCCTGCGCCTCGGCGATCGCTCGCTCGAGCATCCAGCGGCCCAGCCCGCGTCCCTGCGCGAGTCCCATGAGGCCGAAGTAGGCGATCTCGACCGAGTCGTCGGTTCGCGCCAACTCGACGTAACCTGCGGGCCGTCCCTCGAGTTCGAGCACGAAGGCGCGGGTGTCCGGGGAGGCGATGAGCCCTGCCCACTGCTCGTCCGGCCAGGGGAGGCGGTCATGCCAATGGTAGTCCGCACCGATCTCGGTGTAGAGCGCCCGGCAGTCGCGCCACGCGGTGCGCTCCAGTTCCCGCCAGGCGCACCCCTCCGGGACCTCGCCCCGGGTGAGGGTGATGCCGGGGGCGAGGTCCAGGTAGGTCCGTGTGACGGTGGTCAGGGCCATGGCAGGGGGTGGTTCGTGGCGGAAGAAAGCCGGCCCAGGGCAGGCGGGGCAACTGAACCGTATGGTCCTAATGGCTGTTCTGGGCTAACCCGTTCATAAATAACACTTTGGGAAAACCCCAGAAACTTCTAGCAAAGCGGACTCTTGCGTTTTAGGACCACTCGGTCCTAGTTTGTTGGCGTGAGAGACACCCGGAATCGAATCGTGAACGCCGCCGCGGCCCTGATCGCGGAGAAGGGGTTCAAGCGCACCTCGGTGGACGACGTCATCGAGCGGGCGGAGCTCAGTGGGAAGAGCCACTTCTATCACTACTTCAAGTCCAAGGAAGAACTCGGGCTCGAGGTGCTCGGGCGGCAGTTCGAGGCGTTCGCGGAACGCGGCCTCGTGATCCTGCGCGAGCCGTTGATCCACCCGATCGAGCGGCTCCACCTGTTCATCGATTCGCTCGTGGCGCTGCAAACGGAGCGCGGCTTCAAGGTCGGCAGCCCGTTCGGCAACCTCGCGACGGAGATGGCGGACCTGCACGAGGGATTTCGGGAGCGGCTCGTCCTGGTCTTCGATCGGTGGGCGGCGCAGCTCGAGGCGCTGCTGTGGGAGGCCCGGCCGCACCTCACGTCCGATGTGGACACGCGGCGCCTCTCGCGCTTCCTGATCGCGACACTCGAGGGGGCGCTCATGATGTCCAAGGTCAACCGCGACGCCGAGATGCTTCGCGCCATCGCCGCTGACCTCAAGCGATTTGTTGCGACGCATGTGCGGGAGGGCGCCACCGTATGACGGCCATCGCGATCGAACCGACGTTCACCGCATCCCACGACGAGGGGTCGGCGGACGACTACCAGCTGCGCGCCGGATTCGAGGCCGCCGCGGCCCCGCAGCTTGGTCCGCTGCATTCCTTTGCGCTCAAACTCGCCCGCAATCCGGACGATGCCGAGGACCTCGTCTCCGACACGTACCTGCGTGCCCTGGAGCGTTGGCGCCAGTTCCGCCCCGGGACCAACATGCGCGCGTGGTTGTTCACGATCCTCTACCACGTGTTCGTGAGTCGCAAGCGGCGGATCGGGGCCCGTGAAGTGTTGTCCACGGACGATCCCGAGAGCCCGGTGGGCCCCGAGACGATCGTGGGTGACGATGATCCCGAGGGCGCGTTCTACGACTCGTTCATCGACGAGGAAATCGTCGCCTCGATCGAGGCGCTGCCCTCCGAGTATCGCACCGCGGTGCTGATGAGCGACGTGCACGGCATGCGTTACGGCGACATCGCCGAGGTGCTGGGGGTGCCGGAAGGCACGGTGAAGTCACGCCTCTTCCGCGGTCGTCGGATCCTGCAGCGTCGCTTGCGCGACTACGCGGTGGCGGGTGGCTACGTGCGAGCGGGCGCGGTCCCGTCGGCTTCGGCGTCGTGACGTTCGCGCCACCGCGCCGCCTTGGCGCGGTTGCCGCAGGTGGCCATTTCACACCAGCGTCGGCGTCCGTTGCGCGTGTCGTCCAGGAAGACGCGGGTGCATCGCGGGTCCCCGCATCGGCGCACGCGATCCAGCTCGCCGGCAATCAGGGCATCGGCGGCTGATTCGATCACCGGGATGATGAGCGCGGCGAAGGCGTCGCCGATCGGGACGAACATCCGGGCGAAGGTGCCGTCGTCGCGTGCTTCCACGCGCCGGGTGACGGCCGAGCGGCCGAGCACGCGGTTGATTTCGGCGAGGGCATCGAGGCGCGCACGTTCGGAATGGGCCCCACGTTCGGCGAGCGCGCGGAGTGCGGCGCGTGTGCGTCGGGCGTCGACCAGCGCGGCCGTGGCTCCCGCGGGCTGCTGGTGAGCCCGGCGTCGCATCCCGCTGGCGCGTTCGGCGTCGAGCACGGCGGCATCGGCGAGGAAGTCGACGAGTGCGTCGAAGTCGCGCAGGAGGTCCACGCGCTGGCCGCGGCGTGCATCGTCGGTGTTGACGAAGTCGAGCCACAACCGTTCGCCGACGTACGCGAACGCTGGCGCACGCCCGATCACGTGATCGTCGAAACCCGCAGGCGAATACGTGACTCCCATGCCCTACGTTACCCCGGGGGGGGCCGCGCGCAAGGATGGTGGGCCGACCTCGCGGGGGCGACTACATTTCCGGCGTGAACGCCCCGTCCGCCCTGCGCAGATGCCAATGATCGCCGTGGGTTCCGCCAACCCGGTGAAGGTGCGGGCCGTGGCGAATGTCGTTAGGCGCTGGGGCGCGGGCTGGCAGGTGGAGGGGATCGCCGTGCCATCGGGGGTGCCCGACCAGCCGTGGGGCGACCGCGAGACGATCGCTGGTGCCGAAGCCCGTGCCCGTGGGGCCCGTGAGGCACTTGGTGCCGACGTGGGGCTGGGGCTCGAAGGTGGTGTCGTCGATGCCGATGGGGCCCTGCGTACCTGCGCCTGGGCCGTGGCCGCACTTCCCGATGGCACCACGTCGGTGGGTGGCTCGCTCTCCATGCCGCTGCCCCCGGGGGTAGCAACGCTGGTGCGCAACGGGATGGAGCTGGGGCACGCGATGGACGCCTTCTGCGCGACGACGGGGACGAAGCATGGTGCAGGCGCGGTCGGGATCCTGACCGGTGGGCTGGTGGATCGCGCGCAGGCGTACGAGGTGCTGGTGGCGTACGCGCTGGCGCCGCTGCTGAGCGCCCCGCTCTGGTCGGAGGCCGGATGAAGGCACCGTTCATCATCCGGGAGTACATCCGGTGGGGTGACGTCGACCTCGCGGGGATCATCCGGTACGACGCGTACACCCGCTTCATGGAGTTGGGCGAGGCGGAGATGCTTCGCTCGGTCGGGATCTCGCATCGTGACTTCTTCGGGCGGTTCGACTTCACGATTCCCCGGCGTGCGATGCACCTCGAGTTCGAGTCGCCGCCGATCCTCGATGAGGAACTCACCGTCGTGGTCTACATCCCGAAAGTCGGGACCACGTCGTTGACGATCGCCTACGAGTTCATCGGCGAGGG
>JAEUJK010000086.1 GCA_016794735.1 Gemmatimonadota bacterium
ACCGACGCAAAGTGGTGACGGTGCGGCTCGTGATGATGCGCGGGTCGGTTGGCACCGGGCGTGATCACGCGATCCGGGGCGCCGCTGCGAACCAGGGTGGCCAGCTCGGCGGTGAGCGCTTCCAGCGACGTGCGTTGCGCCCGGGCGTTGATGGTGGCCAGCGAATTGACGACCTCGTCGATCCGGCGCGCGCCAAGTCCCTCGCTCCAGTTGATCCAGAGATGCGACGCGGTCACCGCCTGTTCGCGCTCGAGGCGCTTGTCCATGAAGCGCTTCTGCCAGCGTCGCGCATCCACGACCGTCACCTGGATCGGGCGTGACATCCGGGTCAGCCGCGGGTCGAGCGTGAGGATGTCGTGCAACTCGGCGGCGTCACTGGTGCCGTTGGCCTCGATCAGCACTGCGGACCGTTCATCGACGTCGAGTGCCACCAGCGACTCGAGCAGTTCCTCGCGCGAGCCACAGCAGATGCAGTCCCCACTGATCGGCGTCACCAGGGCGTCGAGCGCCGCGAGCCGCGCGGCGTCGACACGCGCGTCCTGGTAGTCGTTGAGGATGACGTGTGGGCGCACGCCCTCGGCGCCCAGGGCAGGGATGAGGCGCTGGAGCAGCGTGGTCTTGCCAGCGCCGAGGTAGCCGACGATCAGGAGAAGTGGGACGGCCACGTCAGGGGCGCGCGGGCGCCGGGATCGCTCGGTGCGGGGCGGGCCACGGCGAGCGCCGTGGCCCGGGGGACGACGTTAGCGGGGCGGAACGTTCGTGATGCTGCCGCCCGTCACCGTAAAGGTGGCGCGGCGATTCTTCTGCCAGCAGGACTCTTCACCCGTGGTGCACTCCGGCTGTTCCTCGCCCATCGAAACGAGCGCGATGCGCGAGTCCGCGACGCCGCGGTCAATGAAGTAACGCTTGACCGTTGCCGCGCGGCGCTGGCCGAGGGCGAGGTTGTACTCGTCCGAGCCGCGGTCGTCAGCGTGGCCGGTGACGCGGATCTGCACCTCGGTGTTCGCCATCAGGACGGCGAGCTTGGCGTCGAGGACGCCGCGCGCCATGTCCGTAAGGCCATCCTGGTCGTACTCGAAGTAGACGACGGCGTCGAGGGTGGCGCGGGCCTCGGCGAGCGCGGCGGCCGACGGTCCTGACGGGGCGGCGGGAGGCGGAGTGGTGGGCGCGGGCTGGCTCGTTCCGCCACTGCTGGGCGCCGGCTGGGAGGGTGCCGGGGCCGGGGCGGGCGCAGCCTCGGGCTTCTTGCGACAAGCGGCAGAAGCCAGGCTGGCGACAGCGAGGAGGAGCGCGACAACGCGACGATTGGGCTGCGGCATGGGCAGGGCGCGTGACGGGTGGTCGACCGGAACGCCGCAAGGTAGTCCCGGGCAGAGCCTAACGCCACCCTGACGACATGGTTAGGCAGCGCCGCCGCGCGCGGCGCCCGAGGCCCGGTCGGAGGCTCGCGAAGTGCCGGGGCGTGGCCCACATTCCCGGGAATGTCGACCGCCCCCTGGTCTGCCGCACGCAGCCGCGCGACGATCGCCCTGTTCGCCGGCCTGGTCTTCGCGAACGCGGCGTTGCTCTTCGTGGTGCAGCCCATGTTCACGAAGATGGTGCTGCCGTTGCTGGGCGGGACCGCGGCCGTCTGGAACACCTGCCTGCTCTTCTTCCAGGCGGCGCTGCTGCTCGGGTACGCTTACGCCCACCTCGGGAGCCGCTTCCTCGACCCGACGCGGCAGGGGGCGCTCCACCTGGTCCTGCTCGCGACCGGGTTGATCCTCCTGCCCATCGCGATCCCGGCGTGGCTTCCCCCGCCCACCGGGACCCGTCCGGTCTGGTGGCTCCTCGCGGTCCTCGCCGTTTCGTTAGGCCTCCCCTTCACCCTGCTGGCCGCCGGGGCACCGATGTTCCAGCGCTGGTTCGGGGCCACGGCACACCCACGCGCGGGAAACCCCTACGTGCTGTACGTGGCCAGCAACCTCGGCTCGTTTGCCGCGCTGCTGGCGTATCCGCTCCTCGTCGAGCCGCGGTGGCGCCTCGGTACGCAGGGGGAGGGATGGCGGTTCGGTTACATCGTGCTCATGCTGCTCGTGCTGGCCGCATGGTTCACGACGCGTCGATGGCCGGCGCCGGAGCGTACCGCCGATGCCCCCGTGCCGGCCGACGCCCCCACGCGCGCGCAGCGCCTGCGCTGGGTCCTGCTGTCGGCGGTGCCGTCGTCGCTCCTGCTCGGCGTGACGACGTTCATCAGTACGGACGTGGCGGCCGTCCCCCTGCTGTGGGTCATCCCGCTCTCGCTCTACCTGCTGACGTTCGTGATCGTCTTCGCCGAGCGTCCGCTGCTCGGCCGCGAGTTCATGAGCGGGTTCCACCTGCTGGTGGGGATCGCGCTCCTCGTGATCGTGGGCATGACCCCGACCAAGCTCCATGCCGCGCACGTGATCCTGCACCTGCTGGGGTTCTTTGCGGCAGCGATGGTGTGCCACCGGCAGCTGGCTGATGCGCGTCCCCATCCGGCGCACCTCACGGAGTTCTATCTCTGGATGTCGCTGGGTGGCGTGGTGGGCGGCGCGTTCAACGTCCTGCTCGCCCCGGTGCTGTACCGGCGCGTCATCGAGTATCCGCTGATGCTGATGGTGGCGTTCGCGTTGCGTCCCGGATACGGCACGTACGATCGCTCGCAGCGGGCCTGGGCGCTGGACCTCGTCTACCCTGCGCTCGTGTTCGGGGGGATGGTCGCGAGCTTCCAGGTGCGTGTGCCGGTCGCCGGCCGGTGGCCGATGATCCTCATGTGGTCGGTCTTCACCGTGGCGGGTCTCGCGGTGGCGGCCATGTTCCGGCGCCCGTTGCGGCTCGCGTTAGGCGCGGCGGCGCTCTTCCTGGCGATCGAGCAGCGGAACGCGGGGAACACCGAACGTGTGCTGGCGCAGGAACGGAGCTTCTTTGGCGTGTATCGCGTGACGCGCTGGGAGCACTACCTCATGCTGACTAGCGGCACCACCACGCATGGGGCGCAGGACCTCGTGACCAGCGGGCGACGCACGCCGCTGACGTATTACACGCGGCAGGGGCCACTCGGCGACATCTTCGCCGAGTTGACCGACAGCGTCCAGGCGCGGCGCGTGGGGCTCGTGGGCCTCGGCACGGGCACGACCGCCTGTTATGCGCGCACCGGCGAGCCGTGGACCTACTTCGAGATCGACGAGACCGTCGTGCGCATTGCGACCTCGGGCCGGCTCTTCACCTACATCAAGGAGTGCCTGCCCGACGTGCGCATCGTGCTCGGCGATGCCCGGCGTTCACTGGTGGCGGAACCCGACGGGTCGTACGATCTCCTGGCGTTCGATGCGTTCAGCTCGGACGCCATCCCGGTGCACCTCATGACGCGCGAGGCGGTGCGGATGTACCGCGCGAAGTTGCGCCCGTACGCGTCGATGGCGTTCCACGTGAGCAACCGGTACCTGCAACTGGAGCCGGTCCTCGCCGCGATTGCGCAAGACGAGGGCCTGGTGGCGGTGGCCCGCGACGACTCGCCTGACGAGGACGCACGCAATGCACTGCACTACGGCTCGCGATGGATCGTGCTCGCGCC
>JAEUJK010000152.1 GCA_016794735.1 Gemmatimonadota bacterium
CCTCACGTCGGTCGCCGTTCCGCGCTACCGCCTCTATAAGGAGCGCGCCTTCCTGGCTTCCATGAAGTCGGAGCTGGGCTCGCTGCGTGTGGCGCAGGAAGCGTTCTGGGCCGAGAACCAGGCCTACACGACGGACACCGCCCAACTCGACTGGAACGGCTCGGCGGACATCCAACTCGCGCTTGCCTCGTCGGACCCCTTCGGGGGCTTCAGCGCCAAGGCGACGCACACGTCGGCGCCCACGCTCCAATGCGCGACGTATGTCGGAAAGGACGCCACCACCTCGCCCTCGGGTGACATTGTGTGCACGACGACTTCCGGCGGAAGTGTCGCAGCGTTGAACCCCTGATCAACGCGCGACCACTCACGGGGCCCCGACTCTCGGGGCCCCTTTTTGTTGGCACTCCCTTACCTTGGTTGGCACCTCCATCGCCCCCTCGATGCGTCCTCGCCGCGGCCTGACCCTCATCGAACTCCTGCTGGTCATGCTCGTGATCGCGATCCTGGCGGGGATCGGCTACGGGCGATGGCAGGATGCCAAGGCCAAGGGATTCATCGCCACGATGACCGCCGATCTCGGTGAGCTGCGCATCGCGCAGGAAGGCTACTGGGCCGAGAACCAGCGGTACTCGACCGACACGACGCAGCTCGACTGGACGCCCACGAGCCAGGTGAAGGTGTCGATCACCTCGACCGACCTCACGGCGGGGTTCGACGCGCGCGCGACACATATCGCGCTGCCCGGCGTATTCTGTGACATGTACGTCGGTCGAGCGAGCGGCACGCGCCCCAGCGGAGAAGTCGAGTGCAAGTAGGGAACGGAGGCCGGTGAGCCCGCTCTCCCTCCTGCTGCAACTCCTGGCTGGCGTGGTCGGAGCCAACCTGGCCGGCATGCTGCGGCCGCGTCGCAGTACGGGTGCTCGCCTCAACAGCGCCCTCGGCGCTGTCGCCGGTGTCGCCGGTGGATCGTTGTTCGGTGGGGTCTTCGGGCGAGGGATGTGGCCCATGGTGACGAGCGCAGCCGCAGCAGCCGCGCTGCTCGTTCTCGTCCTCGGCCAGCTTCGCCGTGAACGAACCCCGGCCCCCCCAATGCCAGAGGCACCTCGACCCTCGTAGCTTGGGGCATTCCCCAACTGCGAGGCTTCACCTGAGCAGCCTGGCATTTCGGTGCGCCACGCGGGCCGACATCCCGGCGCTGAATGCGCTGATTCGCGAGTCGGCGGCGGCATTGAGCGAGGGGTTCTACACCCCCGAGGAAAGCGCCGCTGCGATCCAGTACGTCTTTGGCGTGGACACCACACTGGTCGACGACCAGACGTACTTCATCGCGTCCCTCGACGGGACTGATGTCGCCTGTGGAGGCTGGAGCCGGCGCGGGGCGCTGTATGGTGGGGACCAGCGCCGCATGGAAGAGGCGCCGCTCCTCGACCCGCGCGTCGATGCCGCGCGGATCCGGGCGTTCTTCGTGTCGCCGCGCTTTGCCCGGCGCGGCATCGGGCGACAGATGCTCGAGTACTGCACCGCGGCCGCCGTCGCCGAGGGGTTCTCCTCGCTCGAGTTGATGGCGACGCTGCCGGGTGTTCCCCTATATGAACAGTGCGGCTTTCGCGCGCTGGAGCCCGTGGTCGACACCATGCCTAACGGCGTTGGCGTCCGCTTCGTGCGGATGCGACGCGAGCTTCCCGCCTCGGGCCCGTCGACGTGATCCCCTCCGCGGGGGCGATTCGGTGGGGCATGCGGCTCGCGCGCTGGCTCCCGGCGGGAGTGCTGCATCGCCTGGCGCGGGTCGCGGGGTGGATCGGGTGGCACACATCGCCCGCACGCCGCGAGGTCATTGCGCGCAACCTGCATTTCCTGGTCGGCGACCCCGCACGCGAGCGGCGGCTCGGGCCGCGGGTGCTCGCCAACATGGTGGAAGCAGCCATCGACCTGTGGCGACTCCCATCCCTCGACCGGGCCGCGCTGGACGCACTGGTGGTCGCGTCGGGGTTGGAACACCTGGACGCCGCGATCGCGGCCGGGCGCGGGGCAATCTTGGCGACCGCACATCTGGGACCCTACGAACTCGCGGGAGCCTGGCTGGCCCATCGGGGGTATGTGGTGCATGCCATGGTCGAGCGCATGCCTGCGGAAACCAGTGCGGCCCTGACCGCGTACCGCTCATCCACAGGTATGCAACTCCTCGACCGATCCTCCGGCCCGCGTGCCGTGCTGCGCGTCCTGAAGGCCGGGGAGGTCGCTGCGCTGGTGTGCGACCGCATGGTCGGGAGCGGCGCACCGGGGGCCGTGGTCCCGTTTGGTTCGGGGCGTCGTGAGATCCCGACCGGTCCCGCGTCCCTGGCCGTGGCGACGGGAGCTCGCGTGGTCACGGGCCGGATCGTGCGCGATCGCGCGCGCGGCACCGGATACCACCTCACCCTGGATCCCCCGCTCGACCCCACCGGCCAGACCACCGAGGCCCTCACGGCGCGTATCGGCGAACGGCTGTCGGCCATGACCGTCGCCCATCCCGACGAGTGGTACGTCCTGCAACCGGCGTGGCGCGATGTCGGCTGAACTCGCCAGCCGGGTCCCGCTCTCGGACGACAACTCGTTAGGCGCCGTCGTGCGCCGACCGGGGTTCCTCCTGCTCGTCATCGGCCAGACGATCTCCCAGCTGGGCGACAAGCTGCACCACATGGCGCTGATCGCGCTCGTGGGGGCGGGGGCGCGCGTCGAGACCGGCGGGATCGAGCTGGCCAAGCTCTCGGTGGTCTTTACCGCCCCGGTCGTCCTGTTTGGCCCGCTGGCGGGGGCGATGGTCGACCGCTGGAACAAGCGATCGGTGATGGTCCTGTGCGACATCCTGCGGACGCTGCTGGTGTTCAGCATCCCGTGGCTCTACGCGTCGACCGGACACCTGTATGTGGTCTACGGCATCGCCTTCCTGGTGTTCCTGCTCGGGATCTTCTTCAACTCGGCGAAGATGGCGCTGATCCCGGACCTGGTCGAACGACACCAACTCCTGGCAGCAAATGCCGCGCTCACGGGGGTGGGCCGCATCGCCACGGTCGTGGGGATTGTCGGCGGCGGCGTGCTGATCGGGTTGCCGGTGTGGCGTCGTCTCGGGTGGAGCGACTATGCCGCCGGCTTCTACCTGGATGCTGCCTCGTTCCTCGTCTCGGCCCTGGCGCTCATCGGGATCGTCGTGCTGACGACCCGCGGATCCACCCCGGCGCCCTCCCGACGCCCGATCCGCGGACCGGGGGCGCTGCTTTCGGATGTCAGGGAATCCGTCCGGGTCATTCACCGCACTCCCGGACTGCGCTTTGCCTTTGGATCGCTCATCCTGTTGGGGACCTTCGCGAGCACCGTGTACGTGGCCATGACGGTCTCCGTGCAAACGGTGATGGGGCGCGGGACCGCGGGGGTCGGCGTGCTCGGCGGCGTGCTGGCCGCCGGGATGGTGCTCGGATCGGTGGTCGTGGGATCGGTTGCGCGCCGCTTGCCACGGCCCGTGCTGATCGAGCGCGGGATCGGCGTTATCGGGCTTTTGATGCTCGTGGGCGGAACCTTCTTCAGTTATGCGGTGTTGCTTCCGGTGGCCTTTGCGGGGGGTGCGATGCTGGGACCGGTGATGATTGCCCAGGACACGCTCTTGCACGAACACGCGCCCCCCGATGCGCGCGCCGTCCTGTTTTCGTCCAAGGACCTCCTCGTGGCCGCCGTCTTCGCGGTCACCGCCTTCCTCGTGGGCGGTGGGGTCTACCTGCTGGGTCGCATGGGAGTCGCAGAGCCGTATCGATGGAGCCTTGCCGTCATTGGTGGTGTCCTGTTGGCCGCCCTTCCGGTCCTGCGGTCCTTGAGGCCGGACCAAACCCCTGGCTGACGAGCCGCATCCAAACGCCATGCGCATCGTTCAGATCTCTCCTTACAGCTGGGACGCCCCGGGCGGGGTGCAAGTGCACATCCGCCAGCTCTCGCGCCACCTGCGCGACCGCGGCCACGACGTGTTGGTCCTCGCCCCGGGCGACCAGCCCGGCTTTCGCGAGGACGCCCGCATCGTGGGGCGCCCCTATGCCGTGAGCGTCAACGGCTCCGTGGCCCGCCTCTGTTTCTCGCGGCGGTCCTCCCG
>JAEUJK010000181.1 GCA_016794735.1 Gemmatimonadota bacterium
CCGCCCTCCTGACCCGCGCTTCCACCCTTCCAATCTCGTCTCCGTTGCCTCGCGCCCTGCTCTCCGTTTCCGACAAGACCGGTGTTGTTGCCTTCGCCCGTGCCCTCGCCGCCCGCGGCTGGGAGTTGCTCTCGACCGGTGGAACCGCACGCGCCCTTCGCGATGCGGGACTCCAGGCACTTGACGTCGCCGAGGTCACGCAGTTTCCCGAGATGCTCGATGGTCGCGTGAAGACGCTGCATCCGGCCGTGCACGGCGGGCTGCTCGCGCGACGTGACCTCGCGGCGCACATGGAGGCAATCGCTGCACATGGGATCCAGCCGATCGACATGGTGGTGGTGAACCTCTACCCGTTCCGTGAGACGGTCGCAAAGCCGAACGTGCATGCGGAGGAAGTCATCGAGAACATCGACATCGGCGGCCCGTCGATGCTCCGCTCGGCGGCGAAGAACCACGAGAGTGTCTGGGTCGTGGTCGACCCGGCGGACTACGAGCGTGTGCTCGCCGCGGTGGAAGCCGGCCACGACGACATTGACCTGCGTCGGCTCCTCGCCGAGAAGGTGTATGCGCACACGGCGTCGTACGACGCGGCCATCGCCACCTGGTTTGCCGGGCAGCGCGGCGAACGTTTTCCCGACCAGGTCACCGTTCCGCTCGTGCGACAGCAGGGGCTGCGCTACGGAGAGAACCCCGGCCAGGACGCGGCCTTCTACCTGGAGCGTCGCGGCGAAGGGCTCGGCGCGCTCGTGCAACGTGGTGGGAAGGAACTCTCGTTCAACAACCTGCTCGACCTCGAGGGCGCCCTCCTCGCCACGGACCCGTTCGAGGGCGAGGTGGCCTGCGCGATCATCAAGCACACCACGCCGTGCGGCTTGGCCACCGGCACCACCGCGCTCGACGCGTATCGCAAGGCACTCGCCTGTGATCCGGTGTCGGCCTTTGGTTCGGTGATCTCCTTCACCGTTCCGGTCGACGAAGCCGCCGCGGAAGCGATCGCGGGCCTTTTCGTGGAATGCATCGTGGCGCCGTCCTTCAGCGAGGCCGCCGTGGAGATCCTCGGCCGCAAGAAGAACCTGCGCGTGCTCGAAGGGACGGCGCGTTGGACCCCCGGCATGATGGATTACAAGCGCGTGCGTGGTGGCGTGCTCGTGCAGGAACGCGGTCCGGCAATCCTGCGCGACGACGACTGGAAGGTGGTGACCACGCGCGTGCCGACCGCGCAGGAGAAGGTGGATCTGCTGTTCGCCTGGCGCGCGGTGAGCAGCGTCAAGTCCAACGCCATCGTGCTGGCGCGCAACGGGGCGACGATCGGGATCGGGGCCGGGCAGATGTCCCGGGTGGACGCATCGTTCCTCGCGGTACACAAGGCCCGCGGGGCTGGCCATGACACGGCGGGATCGGCGTTAGGCTCCGATGCCTTCTTCCCCTTCCGCGACTCGGTGGACCAGGCGGCGGAGGCGGGGATCACGGCCATCGTGCAGCCCGGTGGCTCGGTGCGGGACCAGGAGGTCATCGATGCGGCGAACGAAAAGGGCATCGCGATGGTGTTCACCGGGCAGCGGCTCTTCCGCCACTAGCCGGGCCCGGTGGCGACGGGCAGCCGGTGGCTGGCTGCTCTTTCTCGCCCCACTGGTTGCGCCCGCGCAATCCGCGAGCGTAACGGGGCGGGCCTATGTGTCGGGTGACACCACACGGGCAATCGCCGACGCGGAGGTTGCCCTCCTGCCCGGGTTGCGCATCGTTCGCACGGACTCGTCCGGGGCGTTTCGCATCTTTGGTGTTCGACCGGGGATCTACACCGTCCGCGTGCGACGTGTCGGGTTCGAGGTGTTCACCCAGGACCTCGAGGTCACCGCAGGGAAAGCCCCGGCACTGATCAACGCATCCATGGTGGTCAATGCGCAGCTGCTCGCCGAGGTGGTGGTGTCCGGCCAGCGCCTGATCTTTCCAGCCCGGCTTTCCGAACCCTACAGCCGGGTGGCGCGAGGCCGCGGCGCCTTCTTCACCCGCGAGTTGATCGACAGCCTGCAGCCCCTGGATGTCTCGTCCTTGTTGATGCGGCTGCCTGGGCTACGGGTACGGGATCGCTCCATCGATGTGGGACGTTGTACGAACCATGGCGCCGGCGCGGGAGGCCCCGGGAACCTGCATGTCTTCGTCGACGGGGTGCGCCGTACCAATTACAACTCCTCGTTGGGTGTCGCGGCGTGGGAGGCCCTGCGCGAAATCGTCATTTCCTCCGTGCAGATGGTCGAGGTCCACACGTCGATCAATACGATCCCGCCGGAGTACTCCCCGGATGCCTGCGCGGTGATCCTGGTCTGGAGCAAGTAGCCAGATCAGTCCGTACGTAACGCCAACATCGGGTCGGCACGCGAGACACGGCGCGCTGGGAGATAACTCGCCACCATCGCCACCGACGTCAGCACCACCGTCATCCCCACAAAAGTGAGCCCGTCGAGCGGGGAGACGCCGAACAGCATCGAGGCGAGCAGCCGCGTGGCCACCATCGCCAGCACGAGCCCGACCACGACGCCGACGCCGGCGAGTCGCATGCCCTCCCCAACGACCAGGCGCAGCACATCCCCACGCTGCGCCCCCAGGGCCACGCGGAGCCCCAACTCCCGCGTGCGGCGCCCCACTGACTGGGCGATCATCCCGTAGAGCCCAACAGTGGCGAGCAGCAGCCCGACGCCGCCGAGCACCGCGGTAACCGTCGCCGCGAGTCGCTGCGGTAACAACACGATGCGGTTCGCCTCGACCATGGAGATGACCGTCGGGCGCGGCAGCAACGGATCGAACGCGGCCACCGCCTCGCGAATCCCCTCGGCGACCGACGCAGGCCCCCGCACCGCGAGGAACAGGTTCGGCTGCCACTGCTGCGCGACCGGGAAGTACGCAAAGGCCGGGACTTCCTCGGTGAGCGAGCCGTACTTCGCGTCGCGCAGGATGCCGACGATGGTCACCGTCTCCCCGCGCAGCAGGAAGGTCCGGCCCACCGCGCCGTCCGGCCAATGCCGCTTGGCCATCGTTTCATTCACGACCGCGACGCGCGGGGCACCGGCGATATCCCCTTCCCCGATCCCGCGTCCCGCCACGAGGCGCATCCCGATGGCGTCGAGGTATCCCGGTCCCGCGAGGCTCAGGTCGATGCGCGGCCCGCGCTCGTCAGGCGAGGAGGGCGCAGTGAGGAAGATCTCGTCGGAGGAGGTGGCGAAGGTGAGCGGCAGGCGATCGGAGAGCCCGGCCTCGGTGACTCCGGGAAGTGCGCGCACGCGTTCCAGGAGTGACGTGTAGAACGCGCGACCACGTGTGCTGTCGAATCCCCACGCCTCGGTGTTGAAGTTCGTCGTCTGCACGCCCGTGGGCTCGAATCCCTTGTCCACGCTGGTGCCGTTGGACATGGCACGCAGGAAGAGCCCGGCCGCGACGAGCAACACGAGGCTCAGCGCCAGTTGCCCGGCGATCAGCGCCTTTCCGATCCGCGAGCGGCGCGTCCCTGAACCCGATGATCCATCGCGCAGTCGCGACACCAGGTCGCCGTCCACCGCGCGCAGCGCCGGCGCCAGCCCGAACACGAGGCCCGTGACGAGGGAAAGCCCCAGCGCAAACACGAAGACGCGAATGTCGGGCGACACCTCGAGGGCCATGGGGACCTCGGCGGGGACGGCGATGCGTTCGATCGCCCGCGTCGCCTGCGTGGTGATGAGAATCCCGCCGATGGCGCCCAGCAGGAACAACGTCACGATTTCCGTGAGCAGCTGCCGCACCAGGCGCCCGCGTCCCGCACCGAGCGCAGCGCGCACCGCGAGTTCACGTTGCCGCGCGATGCCTCGCGCCGAGAGCATCGAGGCCACGTTCACGCTGCCAATGAGGAGCACGAGGAAGGCCGCGCCCAGCAGCAGGCCAATGAACGCCACCGCCATCTCGCGTGCGTCCGCCGGTAATCCGGTCATCCCCGTCAGGCGAAGGGTGCCGTACTTGTTGCGTGGTTGCGGCTCGCGCCCCTCCGCGATGTACGCGGCCGTGAGCGACTCGAGTTCCTCCTTCACGCCGGCGACCGTCGCCCCATCCTGCATGCGACCAAAGGTCCACAGCCACACGGCGTGCTCGCGATTGCGACTGGGCCGAAGCTGCGAATGCATGGAGAGCGGCACCCAGGCTTCCACGAGGAGCGGGGTGAACGCCCCGTGGAACTCGGGCGGAGCCACACCGATGAGGGTGTACGGCGCGCCGTTCACGCGTACCACACGGCCAACCACCGAGCTGTCGCCACCGAGCTTCGACTGCCAGAACGCATGGGACACGACCAGCACCGGACCACCCATGGGCGTGGCGTCCTCCTCGGGGAGGAAGAACCGACCCAGTGCGGGGCGCACGTCCAGCGTGCTGAAGTAGTTCCCGCTCACGATGTTGCCGTAGACGCCGATCCCTTCCCCGCCGGTCGACATCGCGAAGGTGACCTTGCTCCATGCGGCGATGGACGACAGCGTCCGCACGCGCGGCCGCATCCACTCGAGATAGTCCGTGGACGACTGCATCCCCTCGGCCATCGTGCGATCGCGCCGCTCGATGTTCACCAGCCGATCCGCGTCGTGCGTCCCCGGCAGCGGCCGGAGCACGAGCGCGTTCATCGCGCTGTAAATCGTCGTCACCGCACCACTGCCAAGCGCGATGATCAGGATCGCAACGGCCGTGAAGAGCCTGGCCTTCCCGAGCATGCGCATCGCGTAACGCACATCGGCACCCAGCGACCGCAGCGTTTCTTCCCAGCCACCAGAGCGCACTTGCTCACGCACGGCGCTGTGGCTCCCGACTTCGGCCCTGGCAGCCTTGAGGGCCGCCTCTCGCGAGAGCCCCCGCTTCTCGTGCGCCATGGCCGCCTGCTCCACATAGTGCTCGAGTTCGTCCGAAAGCTCGCGATCGGCGTCCGCGCGGTGCACCAGCACTCGCGCCCCATGCCGCAGGTGTCGCCACACGGACATGGTCAGGCCTCCGCGCGCAGGAGCCGCGCGACCGCACCAGCGCGTCGCGTCCATCCCTCGGTCTCGACCTCGAGCTGCCGACGTCCGGCCCGGGTGAGCGTGTAGTACTTGGCGCGACGTCCGTTCTCGGTTTGGCGCCACTCGGCGTCCAGGTGCCCTTCCCGCTCGAGTCGCTGGAAGGCGACGAGCAGCGACCCCGGGTTGACCTTGAAGACCCCGCGCGAGATCTGCTCGATCCGCCGCGAGACGCCGAACCCGTGCAGGGGGCCAAGGCTCAGCGTCTTGAGGATCAGGAGGTCCAGGGTGCCCTGGATGACGTCGGTGTTGGTCTCGTCCATGGCCGCAGGATACGGGTCCTTCATCTTGACTGTCAAGATGTGACGGTCAAGAGCTGAGGTCGCTCGAGCGGCCGACGGCCGTGGGGGTGCCGTCCCCGACAGGTGCCGTCCCGCGACCGGTCCGGACCGGCCGAACGAGCCCCCGAAAAGGGGCCCCGATACCCTCCCCCGGCCTCGCCTCCCGCCGTTACCTTCCTGAGCTGATCCCGGGCCGGGCTGGCCCCTACAACTGCCTCCATGACGTCTGCTGCTCCCGCCTCTTCCATCGAGCTCGACTACCGCCCGTCGTACATGGCTGCGGCCATCGCCGGAGCCCTGGTCCTGCTCCTCTATGTCCTCACCCTGGGCAGTTCCACGGCCATGTGGGACACCAGCGAGTACATCGCGGCGGCGTACATCATGGGACTTCCCCACCCCCCCGGGAACCCGTTCTTCGTCCTGATCGGCCGCTTCTTCTCGATCCTCCCGATCGCCCCCGGGGTGGCCACGCGCATCAACCTCCTCGCCGCGATCTGCAGCGCCGTGTCGGCCGGGATGTGGTTCCTCATCACCGAACGCGTGCTGGTGTCGTGGTTCGCCGAACGTTGGCAGCGCATCGTGGGTGGCGGGCTCGCCGCCCTCATCGGCGCGACGGCGTTCACGGTCTGGAGCCAGTCGGTCGTGAACGAGAAGGTGTACACGGTCGCCATGGTCGGTGTCGCACTCATCGCGTGGCTCACCGTCCGCTGGTGCGATGACCCGGATGGCCCCAAGGCCGACAAGCTCCTGATCCTGATCGCCTACATCCTCGGGCTCGGGTATTCGAACCACATGGCCGGCATGCTGGCCGCGCCAGCCGTTGGCCTGGCGGTGCTCATCCGCCGGCCGGCCACCCTGCTCCGCTGGAAGCTCATCCTCGCCTGCATCGGCGCGATCGTGATCGGCATGACGCCGTTCGCCACGCAGCCGATCCGCGCGGCGTACCAGCCGCTCATCAACGAGGGCGAGCCCACGGGATGCGTCGACGGCCTCAAGGTGGACTGCACCTTCAGCGCCCGCACCTGGGAGCTCTTCAAGTACAACTTCAATCGCGAGCAGTATGGCAAGCCGCCGGTCACCGAGCGCAACGCGCCGTTCAGCGCGCAGGTGGGGATGTGGTGGCTCTACTTCAAGTGGCAGTGGTGGCGTGACCCGTACGGCGAACAGCAGGCGATGCAGGCCGTGCTCGCCGCGTTGTTCCTCGTGCTGGGCCTCTTCGGCGGCTGGGTGCACTGGAAACGCGACAAGCAATCGTTCTGGTTCTTCGGGCCGCTCATGTTCACCATGACGCTGCTCCTGATCTACTACCTGAACTTCAAGTACGGCGCGTCACAGGCACCGGAGCTCGGCGAGACCGTGGACCGCGAGGTTCGTGATCGAGACTACTTCTACCTCTGGAGCTTCTCGGCCTGGAGCGTGTGGGCCGCGCTCGGCCTCGTCTTTGTGTGGGAGTCGGTGGCGTCGTTGTTCGGCGCGGAGCAGGTGAAGCTCGGCAAGTCGGTGATCGACCTGCCGCGCCGCCGCAGCTGGATGATGGCTGCCCCCGTGCTGCTGCTCGCGTGTGTTCCCCTGGTCGGGAACTGGGGCGCGTCCACGCGCAAGAACGACGACACGACGTTCGCGTTCGCGCACGACATGCTGAACTCGGTGGAGCCCTACGGCATCCTCGTCACGGTGGGCGACAACGACACCTTCCCGTTGTGGTACGCGCAGGAAGTCGAGGGCGTGCGCCAGGACGTCGTGGTGGCCAACACCTCGCTGCTCAACACCGACTGGTACACGCGCCAGCTCCTCCGCAACCCGATCCGCGAGTACAACAAGGAAGCGGGCCCTGCGGTGTACCGTGACCGCGAATGGAAGAAGCCGACCCGTCCCGTCGTGGCCCTCACGCTGGACCAGGTGGACTCGATTCCGCTCGCGTACCAGCTGCAGGACACCGTGGGCTTCGATGCCTGCGGGACGATCCGCGCGCGCATCGAGCCGCGCATCATGACGCGCGCCGACCTGTACGTGCTCCAGATGATCCGCGACAACTGCGGAGAGCGTCCGTTGTACATCTCGCGCACCGCCGGCAGCTACGGCCGCGAGCTGGGGATCGATCCGTACCTCATCACGCAGGGCCTCGCGCGTCGCCTCGTGGCCAACGTGCCTGCCTCCGGCCCGGACACGCTCCTCGTCCCGGGCGAAGGCTTCGTGGACGTGAAGCGCTCCCGTGCCCTCTGGGAAGACGTCTTCAAGGGGAAGGCGTCGTTCGTCCGCAAGGACGGCTGGGTCGACAAGCCGTCGGTGGGCATTCCCGCGCTGTACGTGCAGACCGGCTTCATGGTCTACGACATGCTGCAGACGATTGGGGATCAGCCCGGCGCCGCCAAGGCGCTGGCCGATGCCAAGGCCGTCGCGCAGGCCACGCGCATCAGCGAGTTCTTCAACTTCAGCGCCGTGGAGCAGACCCCGCTGTTGCCCGGTGATTCACGCCCGGCGGTTCCGGTGCCAGTACCCCCCGCACCGACTCCCAAGCAATAAGCTGCAACCGGCGCCTCGAGGGGCGCCGGTTTGCTTTTGGGGCGTTGGAGGAGCTAGGCCTGCGGTTGCACGCCGCCCTGCACCGCGCGGCCGACGACGATCGTGATGTTGTCGCTGCCCCCGGCGCCAAGGGCGTCGTCCATGAGGTCCTCACAGACCTGGCGCGCCGACGTCATCGCCATCAGGCGCTCCCGGATCCGCTCGTCGGAGACGTGTTTCGTGAGGCCGTCGCTGCAGAGCAGGTTCACGACGCCCCAGCCAATCTCCACCCCCGTCACCATCGGGTCGGTCTGTGGACCACCGATGGCACTCGACAACGTGTGGGCGAGTTGTGCGGCGGCGCGATCCGTGCGGGTAAACACGCCACGGTCGATGAGCTCCTGCGCCAGCGTCTGGTCGCGCGAGACCTGCGTGAGCACCCCGTCCCGGAGCTGGTAGTAGCGGCTGTCACCGACCTGCAGCAGGTACGCACGCGGCCAGACGCCGAGGAAGAGCGTGAGGGTCGTGGCACCCGCACGCCGTCCTTCGCGTTCGGCGCGCTGCAGCAACTCCTCATGACATCGATACGCCGCATTCTCCAGCGCCTGGATGAACGCGCCGTCATCCGTGGTGTCGGCCGTGTAGTAGCAGTGCGTGCTGTGCGTGAGGTACGACGAGATCATCTCGACGGCAAAGCCGGAGGCCTCCGCGCCACCGGCACTCCCTCCCACGCCGTCCGCCACCATGGCGAGGAACGCCAGGCGATCGGTGCCCGGCGCGAGCAGCTGCATCGTGGGCAGGCTCGTCGAGTGCACGTCCAGCTGCTTGCGCAGCGACGCGACGAGAAAGTGATCCTGGTTCGTCTTGCGCACGCGGCCGATGTGCGTCATGCCAAACACGTCGATCTCATGATCGAGCGGCTTGACGACGAGCGGCGCACCAAGCTGTGCCTCGGTTCGGTCCGTCACCGGATCCCCCTCCCCAGCGTTAAGGGAGTGTGCGACCCGGAGCGGGCCGCGTCAACCGGCGCGCCACCTCAGCGCGCAGGCAGGCTGAACACCGTGATCGTCGGGCTGCCGGGAAATGGATCCGCCCAGAATCGCGAGGTCGTCCCCGAGGCCACCGCGATGTATTGGGTGCCGTTGACCTGGTACGTCACCACGCCACCGCCGACCTGGCCGCCGGTGAAGTGCCGCAGCAGGACCGCACCCGTCTGCGCATTGAGCACGAGGAAGTCGCCAGTCATCTCACCAGCGAGGATCACTCCGCCTGCTGTCGCAGTCACGGCTCCAACAACGGGCTTCTTGGACGGATACCGCCAGCGTACGGCCCCGGTGGAACCATCGACCGCGGTGATCCACCCGTGCGACAGGGTATCCTGGGTGACACGTCCCCCGAGGTAGTTCGTGAACGGGACGAACTTGACGTCCTCGTCCTTGTCCACGAAGAACGTCGCGCACCAATCCACACTCGGCGTCACGAGGAGGTTGCCCGGTCGGTACCATGCCGGGCCGTTCCACTGCACGCCACCGAAGACGCCGGGACATGCGTGGGTGCCCGTGGTGGTCACCGGGGCGTCGGCGTTGGAGATGGTCGTGATCGGCACCTCGAAGAGGCGCTCGTGGGTGGCGCGGTCGATCACGCGCAGGTGGCCGTCCTTGCCCGCAGTGGCGACGAGGTCGCGCACCTTGCCACCCACCGTCGCCCGGTACTGTGGACTTACCTGCGTCAGGTCCCAGTCGTGATCATCGAGCAGGACCAGCTGGTCGTACCACGCGAGCGTCCCCCGCCGGGCATCGAGGGCCAGCAGCGAGTTGGTGTAGAGGTTGGTGCCGCCACGCAGCGCCACCGGAAAATCCGGCGCCGGGTTGGCGGCCGAGACGTAGAGATGTCCGCGGGCGACGTCGAGCGAGAGCGGCGTCCACACCGCCCCGCCGCCGATCGGCAACTTGCTGTCCTGCTTCCACGTCTCCGAGCCGGGCTCGCCGGGTTCCGGCACGATGTTGAAGCGCCACACGCGCTCCCCATCGCTCACGCGGTGCGCGGCGATCCATCCCCGGATGGCAAACTCGCTCACTGCTGTCCCGATGTAGACCAGATCGTCGTGGATGAGGGGCGGCATGGAGATGAGCTCGCCCTTCGTGGCATCGGACACGCGGCGCGACCACAACAGGCGCCCGGTGGCTGCATCGAGCGCGATGAGGAAGCCATCCAGGGTGGCCCGGATCACCCGTCCCTCGGAAATGGCGACCCCACGGTTGGCCAACCCGGTGGCAGGAAGCGATGGCAAGGTGGAGCGCCACTCGTGCCGCCACTTGGGCCGGCAGGTCGCAGCGTCGATGGCGACCGTCGCGAGGCTCGCCGTGATGAACATCGTGCCGTTGTACACGATCGGGCCGGTCTGGAACGAGGCGACCTGGCCCACCTGGAACGAACACGCGACGCGCAAGCGACCAGCGTTCGCCGCCGTGACCTGGCGCAGTGGAGAGTATCGCGTGCCAGCGTAGTCCCTCGTGTGCGTGAGCCAGTCACGCCCATCGGGCGATCCCGCGCGCAACTCCTCGCGCGTGGGACCCGTGGTTGAAGGTGTCGCCCCCTGGGGACCGACCGCGTAGTCTGGCACGCGCGGCGCCTGGGTCGCGACGGGGCGCTCCGGCGGACGGAGGGATGCCGACGCCATGACGATGCTGTCCGCGACCAGCGGTCGCGTACCGGCGGCAAAGCCATTCTCCTGCAGCACGTGCGCCGTCACCGCCAGGTATTCGCTGTCGGCGAGGGCATTACCCGCGGACGGCATCGTCGTGCGCATCAGGTGGAACAGGTCGCGCAGGGTGCGGCCACCCGTTGACCACTTCTCGAGGAACTCGCGGCCCTTGAGGGGCGCCGCCGTCCCGGCGGTGAGGTCGTTCCCGTGGCAGGAGGCGCATTCCCGCGCATACACGGCGCGGCCCTGCGTTGCCTGCGAGGCCGTGAAGGGCACCTGGGCGCGCGCGGCCGAGCCTAACGCCGAACCCAGCGCCACCAGGAGGGAGAGCCGCCGCATGCGCGAACACCGGAGAGGGGGAACCCAATGGTCGCGTCCACGGGGAATGCTCGCAAGCCGTCTGGTGGAGTTGGCCATGGCCCGTAACTTCCCCGCATGCGATCGCGCCTGTTCGTCCTGCTCGCCACGGCCACCGCCTGCACGCAGGGTCCGCCGCCCCCGGAGTTCTCGCCCATGAGTGACGTGAAGACCCTCATGAGCGCCATCGTCGAACCGGCGGCGGAAGTCTATTGGGACGCCGTCGGATCGTACGATGACTCGACGGGAACGCATGTGATGGTGCCAACCACCGACAGCGCCTGGGCCGCTGTGCAGGCCGCGGCGGTAACGGTGGGCGAAAGCGGGAACCTCCTGCTCATCCCACCACGTGCCGTGGACCAGGGGGAGTGGGCGCAGCTCGCCCGGGCCATGACGGCGGCCTCGCGCGAGGCACTTTCGGCGGCCATCGCCCGCGACACGTCGCGCGTCTTCTCTGCCGGCGCGGTGTTGTACGACGCCTGCACCGCGTGCCACGCCAAGTACGCCACCGAGATCCTCCGGCCCAACGCCCGATAGCATGGTGCGGGAGGCGCTCACCTGGCTGGCGGAGACGCGTTGGAGCGTCTCGTTGCACGAGTCGCTGTGGGTGTGGCCCCTCCTCGAATCCACGCACGTGCTCGCCCTCGCCTGGTTCGTGGGCAGTGCGATCGCGCTCGACCTGCGCCTGCTCGGCGTCACCTCGACCGCCATCCCGGCACGCGCCTACACCGGCCAGCTCCTCCCGTGGACCCGCGCCGGGTTCGCCGTCATGGTCATCACCGGGGTCCTGCTCTTCACCGCGACTCCGGTCACGTACTACGAAAGCCTGTTCTTCCGGATCAAGGTGGTCCTGCTCATCGTCGCAGG
>JAEUJK010000249.1 GCA_016794735.1 Gemmatimonadota bacterium
GCATCCGGCGGCCCTACTATAGCCTCCGGGCGCTGAGCATTCACGTCCAGACTCAGGGAATCCCCGCATGCCGGCACGACGCACGGTTGTCCTTGGCACCGCCCTCGTCGGCGGTGTCGTCGTCCTCGGAATCGCGCAGTCCGCGCTCCAGCTGACCGCCCAGGACCAGCTGGTTTCGGCCCCGCGGTTCGAGGTCGACCCGGTCTGGCCCAAGCCGCTGCCCAACCACTGGATCCTCGGCTCCACGATTGGTGTGGGGGTCGACTCCCGCGACCACGTCTACATCATCCATCGTGGGGACTCCACGCTGAATCAGCGCACGGAGGCGGGCGGTGGTGGGCGCATCGGCGAATGCTGCCTCTCGGCGCCGCCGATCCTCGAGTTCGACCCCGCGGGGAACCTCGTGAACTCCTGGGGTGGGCCCGGGCAGGGGTACGACTGGCCGAGCTCGAACCACGGCATCTCGCTGGACGCCAAGGACAACGTCTGGATCGGCGGGAACGGCAACGGGGACTCGCACATCCTCAAGTTCACGCGTGACGGCAAGTTCCTCGCGCAGTTCGGCCAGGCCAAGCAGGCGATCAACAGCAGCTCGAAGACATCGTTCGGCCGGGTAGCGAAGATCTCCTTCGACGACAAGGCCAACGAGGCGTATGTGGCCGACGGCTACGGCAACAAGCGTGTTGCCGTCATCGACATGAACACCGGTGCGGTGAAGCGTTTCTGGGGTGCGTATGGCGAGGCGCCGAAGGACACGAACATGGGGCCCTACAATCCCGATGCGCCGCTGATCCGCCAGTTCCGCAACCCGGTGCACTGCGCCGAGCCGACGACGGATGGCCTCGTGTACGTCTGCGACCGCCCGAACGACCGCATCCAGGTCTTCCAGAAGGACGGCAAGTTCGTGAAGGAAGTGCAGGTGGCGCCCAAGACGCGCGGCGACGGGTCCACGTGGGACATCGCCTTCTCCCGCGACCCGCAGCAGCGCTACATCTACCTCGCGGACGGGAAGAACGAGAAGGTCTACGTGATGGATCGCCAGTCCCTCACGATCATCACCGAGTTTGGGGATGGCGGTCGCCAGCCGGGGCAGTTCTTCGCGGTGCACAGCATCGCCACCGACAGCAAGGGCAACATCTACACCACCGAGACGTACGAAGGAAAGCGCCTCCAGAAGTTCACCTACCGCGGCATGGGCCGTGTGAAGAAGGTGCAGGGGGTTCCGTGGCCCGCGCGTCGGTGACGCGCGGCGCTCGCGCGACCTCTCGGTAAGCACACACACCCCGGGGGCGGCGTGAGGGCGATGGAGGGGGCCAGGCAGCCCGGTGGGCGACACCGACACGCGGTGTGGCTCGCCGGGCTCTCGCTTTTTGCGATGCGAGTGGCGGGCGCGCAGGTCGCACCAGACAGCGTCACCCGGCTGCCGGTGCGCTCGATCCTCGTGTCCGTGGCCCCGAGCACCGGGATCGGCGTCGGGTCGGGCGTGCCGGCGCGTGCACAGGTCGTGGATCGCGACAAACTGTCTCCTGCAGGCGCGCGATCGTTGCCGGTGGCCCTGGGGCGCACGGCGGGACTCAGCACCCATGACGACCTGGGTTCCCCGTGGAAGCTCACCCTGAACTCGCGCGGGTTTGCCGCGTCGCCCGTGGTTGGCCTCGCGCAGGGGATCTCCGTCTTCCTGGACGGCGTGCGCGTGAACGAACCCGAGGCGTCGCAGGTGAACTTCGACCTCCTGCCACTGGAACATGTGGCGCGGGTGGAGGTCCTTCCCGGCACGAGTGCACTGCTCGGCCGCAACTCGCTCGGTGGCGCGGTGAACCTCGTGACCCGTGGTGCGCGTGACGTGCCGCGCGGCACGCTCGAGCTGTCGGCGGGCGACTACGGGTCGCGACGTGGTGTCGGGAGCCTCGGGCACGCGACGGCTCGCTCGGATGTGTGGCTCGCGGCGGGGAGTGAACGAGAGCGCGGATGGCGTCAGGCGACGTCGGCGCGGCAGCGCCACCTGCTGCTCAACGGTGGTCGTGGTGATGAGGCGCGGCGCATGCGCGGCCTAGCGTTCTTCGCGCAGTCGCGTGCGCGGACGGCGGGTTCGCTCCCTGCCTCCGTGATCGCCACGCGCCCGGACTCCAACCTGAGTGCAGACGACTACGAGGACCTGGGCCAGGTCCACCTGAGTGCATCGGGGTGGAGGCCGGTCCTTGGTGGCGAATCCCATGGCACGGTGTTCTTCAGGCGCCACACCGCGGAACGGTTCAATCGCAACCAGGTCGACGATCCCGACATCTTTGCGCAGTCCGCGAATCGCACGACGGGGGCGATGGCCGACTGGCGTCGCGCGTTCCCGTGGGGCTCGCTCCGGGCCGGCGTGGAGGCCGCGGGAACCGCGGTGGCGATCGACATCTACCGGGATTCCATCAAGTTCGCCGGAAGTCGTGTGCGTTCGACGCGCGTGACCTCGAGTGGGCTGGAGGGCGCCACCTTCCTGCTCGGCGAGTACACGCGTCGCCGCGCGACGCTCACCGCGGGTGTGCGTGGCGACTACCTGCGCCTGCCGTATCGCAACCGGCTGGACCCGACGCTGGACACCGTCAACACCTTCCGGCGCCTGTCGCCGCGTGTCGGGGGAACGTTCGCGCTGCATCCGCGGCTGGTCGCGTTCGGCTCGTGGGGCCAGGCCTTCCGCGCACCATCGATCCTCGAGCTGGCGTGCAGCAACCCGGAGCAGCCGTGCCCGCTCCCATTCGCGTTAGGCGACGATCCGCCGCTCGCGCCCGTGGTCGTGCACCAGGGTGAGGTGGGGATGCGGTGGACCGGTGATGGGGCGCGGTTCTCGATGGCGGCGTTCCGCAGTGACGCCCGCAACGACATCTACCTGCTCGGGTCCGAGGTCGAGGTCACCGGGAGCACCATCGACGGGTACTTCGCGAACATCGGTGACACGCGACGGACTGGCGTGGAGGTCGATGGGGAGGTGGTCCTTGGCGGCGGGGCGACGATGTACGCGAGCTGGACCGGCACGCGCGCCACGTTCCAGACCGAGGCCGAGATCTTCTCGTTGCGCGAGGACGAGGAGGCCGGGGTCGAGAACGAAATCGAGGAGGGGGATCGTCTCCCGCTGGTTCCCGACCAGGTGGCCAAGGTGGGCGCCGCGTGGCGGCATGCCCGGGGGTTGGGTGTTTCGGCGGACCTCAGGTACGTCGGGCGGCGGTACCTGCGTGGGGACGAGGCGAACGACACGCGACCCCTCGGCGGGTACGCGGTGACGGACCTGCAGCTCTCGTGGGCGCGCGGGATGTGGGGGCTCACGGCCACCCTGCGCAATGCGACCGGTCGGCAGTACGCGGCGTTCGGGGGCTACAACATCAACCAGGGCCACGCGGCGGGTCCCCTGGTGGAGCGATTCCTCACGCCGGGCGAGCCGCGGTGGCTCGACGTCTCCATTCGCTGGGGCGGAGGGCGCTGATCGGCAGCGGTGCGGGCGGGCGCGACGTGCGGTACCTTGAGCACGATACCTCCCATCCTGCATGCGCCCCCTGATCCTTGCTGTCGTCGTGGCCGGTGTGGCCGCTCCTGTCGCGTCCCAACCCCGTGGGGGGCCGCCGCAGGTGCCCGCCGCGAATCCCCGCTTCACCTATGTAGGCCCGAATCCCGCTGGGCGCGTCTCGGCCATCGCCGGGATCCCGGGGGATACGATGACCTATTTCGCCGGTGGTGCCTCCGGCGGCGTCTGGAAGACCACGGACGGCGGGCGGACCTTCACGCCGACGTTCGACGACATGCCGGTGCAGGCGATCGGGTCGATTGCCGTCGCTCCCTCGAACCCGCGCATCGTCTGGGCGGGGACGGGGGAAGCCTGGGCGATCCGGGACAGCGACATGCAGGGTGACGGCATCTACAAGTCGACAGATGGCGGCATGACGTGGAAGCACAGCGGGCTGCCGGAATCGGGGCGCATCGGGCGGGTCATCATCCACCCGACCAACCCGGACATCGTCTTCGCCTGCGTCCTCGGCCGCACCACCGGGCCGCAGGAGGAGCGCGGGGTCTACCGGACGACCGATGGCGGGGCCAC
>JAEUJK010000333.1 GCA_016794735.1 Gemmatimonadota bacterium
GTGTGCATCCCGCTCCCGGGCTGGCCAAAGATCGGCTTCGGCATGAACGACGCCGTGAGGCCGAAGGTGTTGGCGATGTACTTCACCACGAAGCGGAAGGTCGCGATGTTGTCGGCCGTCGTCAGCGCATCCGCATAACGAAAGTCGATCTCGTGCTGGCCATGGGCCACTTCGTGATGCGCAGCCTCGACCTCGAAGCCCATCTGTTCCAGCGCCGAGACGATCGCGCGGCGGGCGTCTTCACCCAGGTCTGCGGGGGCCATGTCGAAGTACGAACCCACATCGTGCGTCGCAGTGGCCGGTTCGCCCTCGCGGGCCGACTTGAAGACGAAGAACTCGGCCTCCATCCCCGCGTTCATCGTGTACCCGTGCGACGCCGCACGCGCGATCTGCTGCTTGAGCACGCGACGCGGGTCGCCGTCGAACGGCGTCCCGTCGGGGGTCGCAATGTCGCAGATGAGCCGGCCGACGCGGCTCTCCGGATCACCCCAGGGAAAGACGCGGAAGGTCGAGAGGTCCGGCACGAGGAGCATGTCGGATTCCTCGATGCGCACGAACCCTTCTATTGAAGAGCCGTCGAACAGGATGTCCCCGGCCAGGGCCTTCTCGAACTGCGACCGCGGGATCTCGACGTTCTTGTTGACGCCGAGGATGTCGGTGAACTGGAGCCGCAGGAAACGCACGTTGTGCGCGGCGGCATAGGCGAGGATGTCCTGCGGGGAGGCCCCGGCGAACTGGTTGCGCATGAGGGGAAGATGCGCGCGCCGGGGCTCGGATGACACCGGGGCGCGCGAGGACGCCTATCTTTCCCGGCATGTCCTCCTCGACGACCCCCTGCCCCGGGTGTGGCGCTGCGGCCACCGGGAAATTCTGCTCCGAATGCGGCGCCGCCCTCGTGGGCGCCCGCTGTGGCTCATGCCAGACCCTCCTCACGCCGGGGGCACAGTTCTGCCATCGGTGCGGAGCGGGGGTGTCAGGCGCGAGCGGACGCGCCGGTGGTGGAGGTCGCGCGACGGCGGGCAGTGCGCCCGAGGCGCGCAGCATCATGCCATGGGTCGTGGCCGGGGCCGCGTTGCTCGCGGTCGTGATCATGGTGGCGAACCAGCAATCCAAGGCGACGCCGGCGGCGCCGCAGGGAATGGAAGCGCCGTTCGCCGGTGCCGCTGCCGGTGGTGGCGCTGTTCGTGCGCCGGACATCTCGCAGATGTCGCCCCAGGAGCGCGCGGATCGACTCTACGATCGCGTGATGAAGCTCGCGGCCGAAGGGAAGTCGGATTCGGCGTCGTTCTTCGCGTCGATGGCGGTTGGGGCGTACGAGAGCCTCGCCCCGCTCAATGCGGACCAGCGGTACGACATGGGACGCATGGCGGAGATGGCCGGTGACCTCGCAACGGCGCGCGCACAATCGGATACGATCCTTCGCGAGCAGCCGGACCACCTGCTCGGCATCATCCTCGCCGCACGCGTCGTGATGGCGCGCGGCGACTCCGCCATGGGGCGCCAGCGACTGCAGCAACTGGTGAAGGTGGAAGCGACGGAGCGGGCCAAGTCACTCGAGGAGTACGAGCGTCATCGCGGAGACATCGACGCCGCGCTCGCGCTTGTG
>JAEUJK010000354.1 GCA_016794735.1 Gemmatimonadota bacterium
GACGACCGCCGATCGACGCATCAGGTCACGCCGCCGGCTTGACGCCGGTGTCGACCCAGGTCGCCAGGTCATTCAGCGAACCGATCATTTCCGGGATCGCAAAGGTGCAATGCCCGTAACGACTGATACTCCGTTGCAGCAAGTTGGCCATCGCGCCACGCTGGGCGACCTTGGCCGCGAGCAGCCCCTTCGTGGAAGGTGGGCACGACCGGATCACGCGTCGTGTGGAGCGTCAATACCGGGATCTCGAGGTCACCGGACGGTTCGTAGTTGTGGCGCAACCAGGCGTTGGCGTTGGCCGCCAGCGTGAACCGCTCGACGCCGGCGTTGAAAGGGTGACCGCGTCGGTGGGAGGCAGAAGTGCGCCCGGCCTCGTGCGGCGAGCGCAGGATGCGGCGCCAGGCGCCGCGCTCGAATACGTCATCCGACGTAGGTCACGAACGCGCGGAGCCGGCGGCGACGGATTAGGCTTCCCCCACTATCGACTCGCTCACGTGGCCATGGCGACTCCCTCCCGGAAAGACAAACGCTCCCGTGCAACGGCCGCCCCCGCGGTGCGCGTGGTGCACCGGCCCGACTCCCCGGGATCGCCGCTCCACGTGCAGGTGCATCGCCAACTGCGCGAGCTGATCCTCGGTGGCGCCCTGCGCACCGGCGCGCGCCTGCCATCCGCGCGCGCCCTCGCCCGCGACCTCGGGCTCTCGCGCAACACGATCGAGGCGGCGATGTCCCAGCTGCGCGCCGAGGGCTTCATCACGCGACGCGTGGGCTCGGGGACAGTGGTCACTGCGGCGGGTGGCGACGCGGCGCCATTCGCGCGGACGGCGGCCGACACCCGCACCGTGCCGACCACCGCGCGCCTCTCGCGACGTGGCACGCTCACGGCGCGACTCGGCATTGCCGAGCTGGAGGAAGATCGCCTGTCGAGTGCCGGGGCCACGGACGTGCGCGGCTTTCCGAGCGAGACCTGGCGTCGCATGCTCTCGCGTCGCGCACGCGACGGCGGCGCGTCGGTGCTGCGTTCGGCGAACCCGTTCGGGCTCGAGGCGTTGCGGGAGGCGGTCGCCGATCATGTCCAGCTCGCCCGCGGCGCACGCTGCGACGCCTCGCAGGTGGTGATCGTCAACAGCACGCAGCAGGCGCTCGACCTTGCCGCGCGCATCCTGCTCGACCCGGGGGAACACGCCGCCATGGAAGAACCCGGATACCCGAGCGCCCGCGCGGCGCTCGCGGCGGCCGGTGCCGTGGTCCAGCACATCCCGGTGGACGAGGAGGGGCTCCAGGTCGCGGCCCTCGCGCGACGCTCGCGTGTGCGCCTGGCGTACGTCACTCCCTCGCACCAGTACCCGTTAGGCATGACCCTCTCGTTGCCGCGTCGCCTGGCGTTGCTGCAATGGGCGGCCGAGGGCGACCGGTGGATCATCGAGGACGACTACGACTCCGAGTTCCGCTACGCCCGCCATCCGCTCGCGGCCCTGCAGGGGCTCGACCGCCACGGTCGCGTGTTGTACGTCGGGACGTGGAACAAGGTGCTGTTCACGGGCCTGCGGCTCGCCTACCTCATCCTGCCGCCGGCGTTGGTGGAACCGATGGCGGCGGCGCGGCGCGTCACCGACGGATTCTCGTCCCCACTCCTCCAGTCGGTGCTCGCGGACTTCCTGGCGGGCGGGCACTTCGCCGCGTACCTGCGGCAGGCGCGCGCGCACTACGAATCGTGTCGTGACACCCTCGTCGCCGAGATTGGCGCGCGGTGGGGCGACGCCGTCACGATCGGCCCGTGCGATACGGGACTGCATCTCGTGGTCCACCTCCGCACCGCCGCCGATGAAGCGCGGCTGGCGCGCGGCGCCAAGGGGCACGGACTCGTGATCAGTCCCTTGTCGCGCCACTACGCCGGGGAACACAAGGCGCGCGGGTTGCTCGTCTCCTACGGCGGCGCCAACCCGGCATCGATCCGGCGCGCCGTCGTGGAACTTGCGCCGCATGTGACCCGGTCGCGCGCGAGGGCGTAGTTCGAAAATGGCACCATCGGGCAGGTCCAAATGGCGCTGTCGGAGGTACCGCTGGTGAGGCCAGCATGCGGGAGTTGCCGTACCACCATCCCGCGTCCCCATGCCTGCCTCGATCCTCACCCGTCCGTCGGCCGACGAATACGCACCGTACTACGAGCGCTACATCTCGCGGGTCCCCGCCGGTGACCTGGTCACCCAGCTGGACGCACAAGCCGCGAGCTTCGAGGCCATGTTCCGCGCGATCCCCGAATCGCGTGCGGGGTTCCGGTACGCCACCGGCAAGTGGTCGCTGCGCGAGGTCGTTGGGCACCTCATCGACACCGAACGGGTGTTCACCTTCCGCGCCATCAGTTTTGCGCGTGGAGACCAGAATCCCCTCCCCTCGTTCGACCAGGATGCGTGGATCCCACCGGCCCGCTTCGACGAACGCACGCTGCATGACCTGATGAACGAATGGGCCACCGTTCGCGCCGCCACGATCGCGATGGTACGGGGACTCCCCGAGAACGCCCTCACGCGGCGTGGCACGGCGTCTGGCGTGTCGTTCACGGTGCTCGCGCTGTTGCACATCCCGCCCGGCCACCTCACCGTCCACCAGGAGCTCGCGCGCACGCTGTACGGCATCGAGTGATCGCGATGCGCACCCACCTGCTCGCCTGGGGCGTCGCCCTCCTCTTCCCGGCTGCCGCCGTACCGCCGTCGGGGGATCGCGACCGGCGCATCGACGTCCAGCACCTGGCGCTCGACCTCCGCCTCGACTGGCCGCGCGCGCGCGTGGAGGGCACGGCGACGATCACCTTCACCCCGCTGCGCCCCACGCGCGTGGTGACCCTCGACGCCGCGCACCTCGACATCTCGCGCATCACGCTGGGCAACGA
>JAEUJK010000367.1 GCA_016794735.1 Gemmatimonadota bacterium
CTGCGAACCCAGAGATCGCCTTCGATCGAAGCGGCGAGACGGCCGTCAGGCCCGAACGTGATCTCGCGCAGCGGTGCCGACTGCGCCAGCGCAACGTTGACGGAGCCGCAGAGGCCGACGACCCACAAGAGGCGAACGCACATGGAAACGGGGGGCTAAGGCTCCCGGAGAATCACCCCCCGGGAGCCTCCCCGGAATCCCTCGCACGGATCCGGAAGCGGCCTGGCGCCAAGCGACCGCCCCCCGGACCCGTGCCGTCCCGCCCCCGAGGGCTACGCCGCCCTCGCGTGTGGCTCACCTCCGGGAGCCTCGCGTGTGAGTTCCGCCTCCTGCTGAGCAGGATTCAGCCACACCGCGCGACGACGCACCGACTGCCATTCCCGAAGCAGGGCGGGATGGTGCGCCAACGCGGGGCGCACCAGGGTCTCGAGGAGCGCGACCACCGCCCGACCACGCTTCCCCTCGGCCTTGAGTCCGGAGACCGCCCCCGCCACCTCGGCCTGTCGCTGGCCGCGTCGCGTCAGCGCGCGCTCGATCTCCTCCACCAGGGTGTTCAGCTGCTCGGCATAGTCCGCCGCAAGGCCCGCCCTGGCGAACGCCGCGGCATGCTGGCGTGCCGCGTCGACCACCCCGCGTGTCACCGCCACCTGCGACACCACGCTACGAACCACCGGCACCCGCACCACCTCGACCAAGCCTGGCGCGAGCGCCCGATCGGCGCGCGAGAGGGCGCGCAACGGCGCCAGGAACTTCGTTTCCACCGTGCGCCGCAGCTCGTTCAGCTGCTGCGTTTCGATCCGCGAGTCACTGGCCGCGCGTTCCCGCTGCTCGGCCAGTTTCGCCATGCGATCAACCACCTCCGCCAGTGACTCACGCGAGACCTTGAGGTCGGACACGCTGCTCGTCACGGCATGCCGCTCGAGAAACTCCGACATCAGGCGGAATCCCTGCAGCGCGCGCTTGTTGTTTGCTGCCATCGTCATATCGGTAACCCTCATGAAGTCGTTTGGTGTGTGCCCTGGCGCCGGGTGGCCCAGGGGTCCGTCACGTCCTGCCCGCCCGGTCGTTCGCGAACGACCGTGCGGCGCGTCCCCGATGCGTCCACCGGGTCCGTGGGTCGGCCAGCATCTCCCCGTGCTCGCGAGTTCACGGGTCGACGTCAGCCGACGAGGGGAGGTGCGTTCGACCTGAAGGCGACGAGGCCATCCCTGCCCGGGACCTCGGTCCGGGACAGGGGCGTTGGCGTCGACGGGCTTCGACAACCGAAGCGCGTCTCCCTACTTGTATACTGGGACGAGTTGCGAAAACGCGTCTTCCGAGTTTCGAAAACCTGTTTCATCGAGGCGTCGACGCGCGCTCGGGAGGCAGGCGAGGGCGTCCGGGGCCACGATCTGTGGCGCCGCACCCACCACACCGGACCGCGCAGGCGCCAACCGCCGCGCGACAATGCAGGTCGTCCATCCGGGCGGCGCGATCCTCGACCGCGCACCGGCCGTCACGCGCCTCGCGAGCATCGAGGATCAACGCGGCGGTGTCGCACCCGGCACTGGAAGTCGGTGAGATCTCACCATGCACGACTCGTCCTCCTCCGGTCGAGGTCGGCGCCTCCAGCGTACTCGGCGTGTCGTCATTCGGCTTTCGAGCAAGCGCCCTCGCGTCGGGGGCTTGCCCCCTCGGCGAGCTGTGATCGATCATCGCGGACGGTTCGTCCCAGCACCGGCGTCAACGACACGGCGGCCGGGGAACCGCGATCTCGGAACGGTGAGCATCCGCCGGTTCGCGCTCGGGCGGCGCCGCCGTAACGTGTTGGCGTCACGCCAGCTCGCGAGCGCCTTACCGTGGCTCGGATGCAACGCCCCGGTACCTGGCGGCCGTTCGCCCGGACTCGTCGGCGCCCTGCCGGCAGGGATCGGGCGCACGTATGCTTCACGGACTGCGGTGCGTCCCGCGGACACCCCTCACCCCAAACCAGCCATGAGAAATCGTCTCCTTGGACTCACCTTCGCGCTCGTCAGCGCGGCCCCACTCTCCGCCCAGGGCTGGATGGGCGAGATGCATCGCGACGTCAACGATGCGCAGAAGAAGATGATCGACCTGGCGAAGGCCATTCCGGAAGCCGCGTACAACTGGCGGCCAAGCGAAGGGACGCGTTCGGTTGGCGAGGTGTTCCTGCATGTCGCCAGCGACAACTACTTCATCCCGATCGCGATGGGGAAGCCGGCG
>JAEUJK010000372.1 GCA_016794735.1 Gemmatimonadota bacterium
CGACCGCGGCCACGACGTGTTGGTCCTCGCCCCGGGCGACCAGCCCGGCTTTCGCGAGGACGCCCGCATCGTGGGGCGCCCCTATGCCGTGAGCGTCAACGGCTCCGTGGCCCGCCTCTGTTTCTCGCGGCGGTCCTCCCGGGTGGTCGCCAAGGCCCTCGACACCTTCGTGCCGGACGTGATCCACGTGCACGACCCGCTCACCCCGAGCACGTCGATGCTGGGCGTCCTGCACAAGAACGCCCCCGTGGTGGCCACCTTCCATTCGTACTTCGCGCGGGACCACATGGAGGGGCGACTCTACACGGCGATTGCACCGTTGCTGCGTCCCGTCTGGAAGCGCGTCGACCGGCGCCTGGCCGTCAGTGCCGCAGCCCGCGACTCGGTGTGCTCGCGCATGGGACCGGCCGCGATCGAGATCGTGCCTAACGGGGCCGACGTCGACGTCTTTGCCCAGGCCCGTTCCGCCACGCTGCCGGAGGGACGCAGGCTCCTGTTCGTGGGCCGCCTCGAGCCCCGCAAGGGATTTCCCGTGGCGGTGCGTGCCTTTGCCGAGCTGGCCGCCGACTTCCCCGACCTGCGCCTGGTGGTGGTGGGCGACGGCGAGGACCGGCGCGCGGTGGAGTTGCTTGCCCCCGAGTTGCGTGCGCGGGTCGACATGCTCGGCAAGGTGTCGTACGAGGCGCTGCCGACGTTCCACCAGGCGGCCGACGTCTTCATCAGCCCGGCCACCGGCAGCGAGAGTTTCGGGATCGTCCTCGTGGAAGCCATGGCGGCCGGCCTCCCGCTCGTCGCCAGCGACATCGTGGGATACCGTGAGGTGGCCCGGCACGAACGCGAGGGACTCCTCGTGACCCCGTCCGACCCCTCGGCGCTCGCCATGGGGGTGCGCCGCCTCCTCGAGCGCCCCAGCCTCGCCGCGTCGTTAGGCGCGGCCGGGGCGCATCGCGCCCGGTCCTTCCGCTGGGACCGCATCGTCGACCGCCTCGAGCGGATCTACGACGGGCTCGTGGTTCGTGAACGGCGGGTGCGACCCACCGAACGCGTGCGGCCGCTGCCAACGGCGGTCGATGGCGTGCCCGTGGCGGCTGCGCGGTGGTCGTCCACGGTGGACGAGTGGGTGGCGCAGGCCGAGGGTTAACGCAGCGCGTCGGCGACCAGTCCCTGGAGCCGCGCCGTCATCGCATCCCACGTCCACTCGCGGTGCACCCACGCCGCGCCGGCCGCGCCCATGCGCTCGCGTCGCTCGCGATCCACCAGCAACTCGATGAGGGTCGCGGCGAGCGCGGTCACCGACGTGGGGTCCACGACGAGGCCTGTCTCGCCGGCGCGCACGGCCTCGGGCGCGCCACCGGAGTCCCCCGCCACCACGGCCCGCCCCACTGCGGCCCCCTGGAGGAAGACGGCGCCTAACGCCTCGATGTCCAGGCCGAACCACCGCGCCCGGCACGGCATGGCGAAGACATCCCCGGCCCGGAAGTACGCGGGCAGCTCGGCGTACGAGACGGCACCGGCGAGGGTGATCTGGCGCCCCACCGGCGAGGCAGCCACCATCGCCCGCAAGCGCACATCGTACGGGCCAGACCCAACGATCAGCAGCCGGGCGCGTGGCACCGCCGCCACCACACTCGGCCACGCGCGGATCAGGAGGTCCTGCCCTTTCCGCGCCACCAGGCGCGACACACAGCACACCACCGGGTCATCGTCCAACCCATGCCGCGCGCGCACCGCCGCATCGGAGACGTCGGGGCGAAAGTGCCCGGTGTCGATCCCCGAGGGCAACAGTGGCATCCGGCCGGTCCAGCCGAAGGCCGGCTCCAGCTTGCGACGCGCCCAGTCACTCACCGCGGTCAACAGCGAAGCGCGTCGCCCGATGTGCGACAACACCCCCGGGACCAGCGCCCCGGTGAGTTCCAGCCCGTGGGAGAACCCGCCATAAGGAATGTCCAGCGCGCGCCGGATCCCCGGGCCCATGTGCGCCAACGGCCAGACCGCCCCGAACAACACGAGGTCCGGGCGCCGCGCGCGCAACACGTCGTGCATGGCGCGACGCACCCCGGGAGTGGGCAGCATCATCTCGGTGGGCAACCGGATGACCTCGTGCATGAACTCGCGATCGAACGCCTCGGCCCCGCGGTAGGTCGACGCGAACACGGTCACCCGACCGGCCGGCAAGCGCCGGGCGAGCTGGTGGACATAGTCGTTGATCCCGCCGATCCGGGGCGGAAAGTCGTTCGTGACGATGCAGATCGACGGCGAGGACGGCATGCGTGAGGGCCAATCTCACGCGGACGGCCCGCGCCGGCAACTGCCCGGCGCGGCCGCCGTCTCGTTAGGCTACGGCACCTGCACCGCGACCGGGAACGGGCCGAAGTCGGCGTGGTTCTCGATCAGGTGGAACAACGAGACGTTCACCGAGGTGTTCGTGCCCGCCGTGCCGCGGATGTTGCCGGCAAAGGCACCCGTCCGCGTGAAGGTCACTCCCGTACCACCCGTCACGTCCAGCCGGAACTCGTTCGACGTCACGAGCGACTCCACCGAGCCGTCGGCCTTGAGGAACACGGCCGTCAGCCCCTGGTCCGCCGTCGTCAGGCGCAGCGGG
>JAEUJK010000429.1 GCA_016794735.1 Gemmatimonadota bacterium
CCGGCCGCCGCCGACCAGCTCATTCCCGTGGTCTACGACGAGCTCCGTCGCATTGCGCGGCGACACCTGCGCGGTGAATCCGTGGGACACACACTCACGACCACGGCGCTCGTCCACGAAGCGTACCTCCGCCTCGTCAACGCCACCCACGTCCCGCCGGAGAATCGCACGCGGTTCCTCGTGACCGCTTCCGTGGCCATGCGCCGGGTCCTCGTGGACTACGCCCGCGCACACCGCGCCACCAAGCGCGGGGGTGGCGCCGTGCCAGTGGAGCTCAACGACGCCCTGCAGGCCACCACGGACGACGGCGGGCGACTGGTCGAGCTCGACGAAGCGTTGCAGCGCCTCGCCGTCGTCGCGCCGCGCCTGGCCCAGGTCGTGGAGTGCCGCTTCTTTGGCGGGATGACCGAGGATGACACCGCCGTCGCGTTAGGCATGTCGCCGCGCACGGTGCGGCGGGACTGGCTCAAGGCCAAGGGCTGGCTGGCCGTCGAACTCTCCGCCGACTGACCGACGAGGGTCGCGCCTCAGCGGCGGCGCGACTGGAGCGCGTCCCAGGTTCGCTGCACGCGCGTGACACGCCACCGCGCCCACGGGAACCGCTCCAGTGACGCGCGCACGATGGCATGCAGCGAGTCCGCGCGCGGCCAGTCGCCCCGACCGCCGGCAATGGTCGCTCGCACGAACGTCGGCTCGATCGCTTCCTCGGTTCCCGGCCCCTGTGCGCTGTCGCGCCGCATCGTCGACCAGCGAAGCAACGAGTCGGCCGTGGACGAATCCCCCTGTGCCAACCGGAGGATCCCGCGCGCCGCGGCGAGATCGGTGAATCGCTCATGGCCTGGCGGAAGTGCGCGCGACGCGAGGACGAGCGAACTGTCGAGCATGCGTTGTGCCTCACCCAGGCGGCCATCCATCAGGTACAGTCGCCCCAACCAATGGACGGGCTGGGACACGTACCCGTGCGCAGGACCGAGCGCGGCGAGCGCGTCACGCCAGATCGCACGCAGGAGCACCTCGGCCTCGCGCGTGCGACCCCCGAGGAGCGTGGCCCGCGCCGCGTTGTTGCGCATGATCAACTCCTGCAGGGTGCCAGGGCCGAGCAGGCGCACCAGCAGGTGCGCCCCTTCGCGAAACAACGTGTCCGCCTCGGTGAAGGCCCCCTGGTCCATGCGAAGGAAGGCAATGGCATTGATCGCGGACGCCACGCGGAGGTGGCCGTCCGGATAGGCACGACGCGTGAGGCGCAGCACCTCCTCCGCGATCACCTGGGCCGTGTCCTTGCGGCCAATCCCATCGAGCGCAATCCCGAGGTTGGCAAGCGCGGTCACGCGGCCCGGATCGTCAGCCGGCCTGTCACCGCTCAGCACGTAGGACCGGCGCAACGCATCCACCGCCGTGCGGTATTGCCCGAGGTCGATGCGCATCATGCCGAGGTCGTTCCACAGGCCGCTCCGCACCTCGCGTGACGCGTTGCCGCGCTCCGCGAGCGCGAGCGCCTCCTGGAAGCGCGCATCCGCCTCGGTGAAGTGGCTCAGGGAACGCGCAACGACGGCTTCCCCGCCCACGGCGACGGCGAGCACCGAGTCCGGCACGTCGGCCTCACGCCAGATGCGCGTGGCGTCGCGCGCGAGGGTGTCGGCTTCGGGCACGCGACCCGCCGCGTGCAGGACGGTCGCGCGGAGGTAGCGCACGCGCCCCCGTGCCTCCTGCCGGTCATCGGCGAGTGAATCCGCGAGTGGCAACGCCCGCCGCAACAGGGTGTCCGCCGCCCCGTGCCGCCCGAGGTTGCGGTAGATCTCGCCTAACGCGGTGAGCAGGTCAAAGCGGACCTCGGGCTGGCCGGCGAACGTGGCGTCGATGCGCCCCGCGGCGCGGTCCAGCATGTCCCCGGCCGTCAGCGAATCGCCCCGCGCGTGGTAGGGATCGGACTCCGCGAACATCTCGGCGAGGAACCGGCGGGCCGCCAGGGCATGCTCGGCCTCGCGCGCCGCAACGCGTGCCTGCCAGGCAATCCCCGCGCTCCCGCCGACGAGGCCAAGGACCGCGACGGCCGCGGCCCCGACCGCCGCCCGGTGCCGGGCGACAAACTTGCGCGTGCGGTAGCGCCACGTGTCGGGCCGCGCGGAGATCGGGAGGCCGTCGAGATGACGCCGGACGTCGGCCGCCAGCTGGTCCACCGTGCGGTATCGACGATCGGCCTCGGTGTGCAGCGCCGTGCGGACGATGGTGTCGAGGTCTTCCCGCACGCGCACGCGCAGCCGCGTGGCCGTGACGCCGCGACGCGCGGCCGCCCCCTCTTCCACCTGGCTCGCCAGCGGTCGCACGGGTTCACGCAGCACCAGCGACGCCCACTCCGATTCGGGGCGCCCGCGCAGGACAAAGGGGCGCGCTCCCGTGAGGAGTTCGTGCAGGATCACGCCGAGGGCCCAGGTGTCGGTGGCCGTGGTCACCGCCGCACCGGTCCACTGCTCCGGCGCGGCATACTCGGGCGTGAAGGCACGCACGCCGGTGTGTGTCATGGTCTCGCCGTCATCCTCGACCAACTTCGCAATGCCGAAGTCGAGGAGCTTCACCTGCCCGTCGGCGGACACGAGGATGTTGGACGGCTTGAGGTCGCGGTGGATCACGAGCCGCTGGTGCGCCGACTGCACCGCATCGCACACCGCGAGGAACAACGCCAGGCGCGCCTCGATGGAGAGCGCGCGACGGTCGCAGTAGTCGTCCAGGGGTTCGCCCGGGACATACTCCATCGCGAACCACGGCTGGCCCTGTGCCGTGATGCCGCCGTCGATCAGCCGCGCAATGTTCGGGTGATCGAGTCGCGCGAGGATCTGTCGTTCGACGACGAACCGGCGGCGCGCGTCGTCGCCGCCACGCACCAGCGGGACGAGCTTGAGCGCGACCTGCTGCTGGAACTGGCCATCGTCGCGTTCCGCAAGGAAGACCGCGCCCATCCCGCCGCGACCCACCTCACGCACGATGCGCCACGGGCCATACCGCGCGCCCGCGGCGGGGTCGGTGGTTTCGGCGTGTGCCATGGCGCGCACCACGAGGTCATCGGAGAGCGTGACCGGAAAGGCGTCGTTGCGGGCGCCGGCCAGGAACCTGAGGGCCCAGTCGAGGAGCGCCTGGTCGCCGGCGCACACCTCACGTAGTCGAGAAGCGGCTTCCTCCGGCGGGAGGAAGACCGCTTCATCGAGGACCGGTTCGAGGTCGGCCCATTGGCCTGGGGTGGGACGACGCATGGCGGAATGGGACAACGTCACGTCACGTCGCGCAAGGCCGGAGCGCGCTGCCGTCGAGGGACAACGCGCTCCGCACGTCGATCACCACGGCGCGTCGCACACACCGTTGCGCTCCCAGCGGACCGGGATGGGCGTGTTGACCAGGGTGGTCGTGCGGAAGTAGCCAACCGCCGACCCGCAGGCATTCACGCCGTTCGCCGACGAGGCCACCGAACCGGCCGGCTGCACGAGGCCTGTGGTGGTGCCATCGCGACGGGTATGCGCGATGTTCGTGGCGGGATCGTGGCCGACCATGCGACGGCGATCGTTGCGCGCCCGGGTGACAATGCTCGTGGTGCT
>JAEUJK010000459.1 GCA_016794735.1 Gemmatimonadota bacterium
ACGCCTGACGCCGTGCGACTCGCCTTGCGGCGCGTCAAGGATCCGGAACTCAACCTGAACATCGTCGACCTGGGACTGATCTACGACGTCGCGGTCGACGGTACCGATGTGCGCATCGACATGAGCCTCACGTCGCCGGGATGCCCCTCGGGACCCGAGATCATGGGCGAGGCCGAGCGTGAGGTGAAGACGGTGGCCGGGGTCGGCACCGCCACGATCAACCTCGTGTGGTCCCCACCGTGGACGCCCGAGCGCATCGAGCCGCGCGTGCGCGCGTACCTGGGCTTCTGACCTAACGACGAACGACCTGCGGGGGACTTTCCTGCCCCGTGCGGTCGATGGCACTCACGGTGATGGCGCCGGGGTAGGAGCCCGCCGGGTCGACGCTGAACCGCACTACCTCCTGCGTCGCGTCGACGATCTGCACGCGCCAACCATCGGGATAGGCCGCGCGCACCACCCACCAGCGGGGATCATTTGCGGCCGGTCCCGGCGTGGCGACGGGTCGCGTGCGTGTTGCATCACGGGCTTCCCGTGGGTCGGGGCGGACGGTCGGCGGCACCGGGCGCTGCACCCGCAGCTCAATCCCCTCGGGGCGATCGCGCACCGACACCGCGGGGCTGCCCGCGGTCCCACGCGTCAGCCACGCTGCGGCCGGCACAAGGGCCGGTTCCGCATAGGGCCCGGCGGCGAGTCGATCGTTGAGCCGGTCGGTGGAGTGGACGAACGCGTTCATGGGGAAGTGCACGTTGCCGCTGAGCGCGCCGAGCTGGCGCCGTGTTTCCTGCACCTGCTCGAAGATCTCGGAGACGGGCCAGGTGGTGCGACCCTTCGCCGATGCACGCCCCGTGTAGTTCCCGGGCCAGAGGTGGCGCCCGCGCGTGTTCTCCGCGCGCCACCAGGCGAGCAGGTCTCCGTATGGTTGGCGGGGCGCCGTCACCTGCCAGTACAGCTGCGGCGTGAAGTAATCGACCCACCCCTCGTTGAGCCAACGCCGCGAGTCCGCGTACAGCTTGTCGTAGGCGTCGAACCCGCTCACCGTCGACGGATGACCGGGGCGCCAGATCCCAAACGGTGAAATGCCGACCTTGACCCACGGCTTCACCGCCTTCACCGAGTCGTACAACTCGTGGATCAGGTCATCGACGTTCTTGCGCCGCCAGTCATCGCGGCTCAGCCGGCCACCGGACCGCTGGTAGCGGCTCCACGAGCGGCCGTCGGGGAACGGGATCTCGACCCCGCGGCGATTCCGCTCGGGGTATGGGTAGAAGTAGTCGTCGAGGTGGACGCCATCCACGTCGTAGCGGCGCACCACGTCGAGGATGACGTCGCGCGTGCGGTTGCGAACGCCGGGCTCACCGGGGTCCATCCACCCATACGGGCCGTACCGATGATGCCAGGCCGGTGCCGCCCGGCTGACGTGGGTGGCGGCCGCCCGACCCTTGTCGCCCGGGTGCCGCGAGCGATAGGGATTGAACCACGCATGCAGCTCCATCCCGCGCCGGTGGGCTTCGTCGATGGCGAAGGTGAGCGGGTCCCACATGGGCTGCGGCGCACGGCCCATGGCGCCGGTGAGGAAATACGACCACGGCTCGATCCGCGAGCGATACAGGGCATCCGCCGAGGGGCGCACCTGGAACACGATGGCATTGAGGTGCACGCGTTCGGCGGCGTCGAACAGGGCGCGCAGTTCCGCCTGCTGCTGGGCCACCGGCAATCCCGGCTTGGAGGGCCAGTCGATGTTGTCGACGGTGGCCAGCCAGGCCGCCCGAAACTCGCGGGCCACGGGTGGCGCCACGCTGTCACCCGTTGGGGGCGCATACAACTCCCCCCGCGGCCATCCCTGCGCGCCACTCGTTCCGGCGGCCAACAGCAGGAGCGCGAGGACGTGTCGGCGGTCAACCATCCCGGTACGGCGAGTTCCCCTGGCGCAGGACCCGGACGAAGTCCTCCCCGAGGACCTCGAGTTGCCAGCGCCGGAGCTCCGGCAGTTCCTCGAGGTCGCGCACATGCACGGGGGCACGGCGGACCACGGACTCCATGCGTTCGCGCGAACAGAGGACACCCGGATCCAGCTCCAACCGATGGGCCGCGGCGTCACGCACCTGCTTGAGACGGCCGACCTTGTCGTCGAACTCCGGGTCCTTGTCCCAGCGCGGGGCGCGCGGGAACTTCGGCAGCTCGGCCTCGGGAACGGCATTGGCGCGCGCCAGGGCCTCGATGACCTCGCGGCCGCGCGTCTCCGCGAGCCGCGGGTTCATCCCCTTGATACTTCCCAGGTCGGACGCGCGTGACGGGTTCCGCCGGGCGATCTCCAGCAATACTTCGTTGGACACCACGCGGAACGTGCTGCGGTCGAGCGTGCGCGCGACGGCATCACGCCACGGGACCAGCTCCCGCAGGCGCGCCAGCTCGCGACGCGTGAGGTCCCGCGCGCCCTTCACGCGCATCCACGCCGTGGACGGATCCTCGGCGTCCCATCGCGTGCCCTCGAGCCGCTCGAACTCCTCCTGCGCCCAGTGCCAGCGCTGCTTTGCCTCGAGAGCGCGCCGCACGCGCTCGCTCAACCCCAGGAGGTGCCGGGTATCCTGCGCCGCGTAGTCGAGCATGTCCGCCGAGAGGGGACGCATCGACCAGTCGGCGCGCTGGTGTTTCTTGTCCAGCTTGACGCCAAAGTGCTCGTCGAGGAGAGCCGCCAGCCCGAACGCCTTCACGCCCAGCAGCTGCGCCGCGACCCGCGTGTCGAAGATGTTCGTCACGCGCCACCCGTAATCCTGGTGCAGGAGCCGGAGGTCGTAGTCCGCATCGTGGAACACCACCTCGACGGCGGGATCCTCGAGCATGCGCCCCAGGGTCCCCAGCTCGGTCACGCGCAGCGGATCGATGATCGCGTGGTCCCGCGCCGTCGACAGCTGGAGCAGGTAGATACGATCGACGAAGCGGTGGTAACTCGCGCCCTCGGTGTCGATGGCCACGGTCCGCACGCCCGTGATCCCCTGCAGGAAGCGTTCGGCGGCCTCCGGCTGATCGAGGTACGTGGCGCTGGCAGCGGTGGAGGACGGGGATCGGGTCACGAGGAGAGGCTGGGTGTCGTCCGGCACCGTAACTTAGCCGCGCATGCGCCCCGATCACACGCAGCGTCCGTCCCTGCGCGCGCAATTCGAGCGTGCACTCGCGCGACGGGTGCGCGCCCCGATCGGCGTGTCGGCCTCACCCGTGGAGCTGTGGTCGCTCGATGGAGCCGACCTCTGGGTCAAGCGGGACGACCTCAATACTGCGACCTGTGGCGGGAACAAGGCGCGCGCGCTCCAGTTCCTCCTTGGGGCCGCACCGGCCGGCGCTCGACTCGTCACCGTGGGTGGCGAGGGCTCGACGCACGTGCTCGCAACGGCGATCCACGGGGCCTCGCTCGGGCACGAGACAC
>JAEUJK010000521.1 GCA_016794735.1 Gemmatimonadota bacterium
CGCTCGAACGGACGATAGATCGTCCCCTTGTCGAGGCACGAGACGTCCGGGTTGAAGTTCGCGAACAACCCTTCCCGGTTCCCTCGCCACGCCCACACGTGCAGGTACCAGAAGTTGAGGTTGTCCTCGCGGTGCATCTGCTGTTCCATGATGACCGGTGGCGCGGCGTCACGCGGCACGAGCCGATACGGCACGATATACTCGACCCCGTTGAGCTGGTACGTCCCGTTGGCCAGTCGCTCATAGAGCAGGATCGCCGGCCGCTCCACCTCCGGCACCGCCACGGCGTTGTCGCGATTGAAATGGTGATACCCCATGGCACCGTGCGACTCGTGCACCAGGCAGTCGTTCACCGTGCGCGGATATCCCGCCGCCACCGCGGCGTCGAGCGAATGGAAGGGCCGCGTAGCGGTGCGAAGCCGCTGGACCGCAGCATCCACACTCGGGGTCCCGGTGCGCACCGGCGCGCGATGCCCCTGGCACGCCGACACGCTCATGGCAAGCAACGCGACGCGTCGCAGATAAACAATTCGCCACCACGCGGCGCCGCGCATCACGAGCCCATGACCTCGCCACGACACCTCACGCGGTGATCGCAGCGGCCATCGAGTGCGATGTGGATCGAGTAACGAAGAGATCGCATGCGTGAACGTACCTCGATGCTCGCCGGGTCGCGACCCGGCGGTGACGAGTCGCGCACTCGTGACAGCCCGTCTCGGTGACGGCCGACGCCCGACCCCGCATCCGAACGTCCTGCCCCGCGCCGACGCCGCCGGACTGTGGAGGGCGTGATTGTTCAGGCACTGCCAGCCGCGCCGCGTCGCACAGCACATGCTCACTCCGTACCTTTCCGCTGTGACCGCTCCATCACTTCACCAGGCGCATCACCTGCATCGCGCGCGCATGGCCACGCGCTCGTCGTGGCGCGGCGCATACGCCGGATACGCACGGTGAACCGACGCGACCTCCTCCTCGGGGCGCTCGCGGCCATCCCCGTCCGCGCCCTCACGCAATCCGCACGTCCCATGCTCACGCGGCCCATTCCCTCCACCGGCGAGCCGCTCGCCGTCGTTGGCCTTGGCACCTGGCAAACGTTCGACGTTGGCAGCGATCGAGCGGCACGCACCGAATGTGCTGCCACCCTCCAGGCGTTCCTCGCCGGCGGCGGTCGGGTGATCGACTCCTCGCCGATGTACGGCACGTCGGAACAGGTCGTCGGTGACCTGCTCACCGCGCGCGGGGGATCGCCGCGCCCGTGGCTTGCCACCAAGGTGTGGACCACGGGTGAACGCGCCGGGATCGACCAGATGAACACCTCACTGCGCCGGCTCCAGGTGGACACCATCGACCTGATGCAGATCCACAACCTCGTGGATTGGCGCACACACCTGCGCACGTTGCGCGCATGGAAGTCCGAGGGTCGCGTGCGGTACCTCGGCCTGACGCACTACCAAGCAGGGGCCCACGACGACCTCGCCCGCGCGATCCAGTCCGAAAGCGTGGACCTCGTCCAGGTGAACCTGTCGCTCGACGAACCGCAAGCGGCCACGTCGCTCCTCGCGGCGTGCGCCCAACGCAAGGTCGGGGTCATCGTCAATCGGCCGTTTGGGGGTGGCGCCTCATTCGCGCGGGTGCGTGCGCGTCCGCTGCCGTCCTGGTCCACGGAACTCGGCATCTCCTCATGGGCGCAGTACATGCTCGCGTGGATCCTCTCGTTCCCCGAGGTGACCTGCGTGATTCCCGGTACACGTCGCGCGGTACACGTGTTGGACAACCTCGGCGCTGGTCGGCTCCCGCCATTTGGTGTGGACGTGCGTGAGCGCATGGCCGTCGAGTGGAGGCGCCTCTCCAGCTAGGGACCCGCGCCCACGCGGATGCGCGTTCGCGCCGGTCAGCTCTCTCGCGGGAAGTACAACGTGTTGCCATCCGGGTCGTCGACCTGGATGGTGTCGTAGCCCCAGTGCGTGCGTGTCGCCGGTACACCGCGCGCCTGGAGTTCGCGTTCCAGGGCAGCGAGCCCATCGGCCGTCAGCTCCACGAACAGCCGCGCGCGATCATGGCGCCCGGCTTCCTCGCTGAGGATGATCTCGCAGTCGCTGCGGGACACCTGGCAGACCGAGCCGGCGCCGTCATCCGAGTGCCAGGCCTTGGTGAAGCCGAGTGACTCGATGTAGAAGCGCGCCGCACGATGCACATCGGTCACGAAGAACACCGGGCGTGCGTACCAGCGATGCTGCTCGTTGGTCATGGGGTCCCCTGCGAGAAGCGGTCATGACGGCCCGGGGCCGCACCGAATGCTAGCGAGGGCCGCAGGACGAGGGTGCGTCACCGTGCGACACGCTGGCCAGCCGGGTACGCGAGTGGCATCGCAGCTGACGCGAACGGTCGATCGCGCCCCGGCGCGTTGCGCCTCCGACGCGTGGCCCGTACCGTCCGGCATGGCGACGGCGCGCGTGAAGCCCTGGATGCTGGTCTCGGCCATCTGGATCTGGCCAGCGGTCTTTGGGGTCGTCAATCGCGTCGCCCAGGGCCGCCTGCAGGGATGGGGCCCGGCGTCCCCCGCGGAGTTGCTGTTCGAGTTCTGGGACTGGATCGCATACGCCCTCGTGACACCGGCGATCTTCGCCGCCACGGCGCGCTGGCCGGTGATCGGCCCACGGCTGCGCCAGCACTTCCTGGTGCACCTGGGACTCGCCCTGCTCTTCTGTGTCGTCTGGGCCGTGGTGGGAAAGGTCCTGCAGCTGGTGATCATGAGCGCGCTCGAACCGGACACCGTGTCGCGTGCCATGGCGAATGCGGGGGCGAAGCTCGTCCAGGTCGCCGCGCGCGATGTGCTGAGCTGGGTGCTCACGACCATTCCGTTTGGCGTCGTGGTCTACGCGACTGTTGCCGGCCTCGCCTCGGCGATCACCTACTTCACGCAGGCCAGGGATCGCGAGGTGCAACTGGCCCGGCTGTCGGAGCAACTCAGTACCGCCCGGTTCAGCGCGCTGCAGGCCCACGTCAATCCGCACTTCCTCTTCAACACGCTCAACACCGTCGCCGTCCTCATTCGCGACGGTGAGCGTGCGGGCGCCGTGCGCATGGTGGAACTGCTGAGCGACGTCCTGCGTCGCACCCTGCGACGCGAACAGGCCGACGAAACGACACTCACCGAGGAATTGGCGCTGGTGCGGCAGTACGCCGCCATCGAGGTCGCGCGTTTCCCGGACCGACTGCACGTGGCGTTCGACGTCGCAGCCGAGGTGGCACACGCCGCCGTGCCCGCGTTCGCCATCCAGCACCTCGTCGAGAACGCGATCCGGCACGGCATTGCCCCCGGCGAACATGCCGGTCGCGTGCACGTCCGCGCGGCGCGCGAGGGCGATCACCTGGTGGTGATGGTGGACGACGACGGCGTCGGCCGGACGGACACCGCCTTCCCCGCCGGGCATGGCCTCGCCAACACCGCCGAACGCCTGCAGATCCTGCACGGCGCGTCGGCCTCGCTGGACGTGCGACCGGGCCCGACGGGTGGCACGCGAGCGACGTTGCGCGTGCCGCTGCGCCTCCTTCCGCCGATGGTGGACCGTGACGCCGACTAGGTACACCGTGCTGGTCGCCGACGACGAACCGGCCGCTCGGCGCGGGGTGCGCCAGTTGCTGCAGCCCTACACACAATTTGCAGTAGTCGGGGAGTGCCGGAATGGCTCGGAGGTGCTGCGCGCCCTCGAGGAGGTGCGCCCGCACGTGGTCTTCCTCGACATCCAGATGCCGGGGATCGACGGGTTCGAGGTCGTGCGTCGCCGCACCCCGGACCGCATGCCCGCCCTCGTCTTCCTCACCGCGTACGACGAGTACGCGCTGAAGGCGTTCGACGCGCACGCGCTGGACTACCTCGTGAAGCCCGTCACCGAGGCCCGGTTTGCGAGCACGATGCGGCGACTGGCGCAGCGACTGCGCAGCGACGCCCCGACAACGCCGGCGCCCGGGATCGTCGTGACGATGCCGCACGGCACCACGGTCATTCCCCTCGCCGAGATCCAGTGGATCGAGAGTGCGGACAACTACGCCCGGCTCTGGGTCGGCACGCGGAGTTACCTCGTGCGCGAATCGCTGGACTCGCTCCAGCAGCGTGTCGGGGCCCACGGGTTCGTGCGTGCACATCGCCAGGCGCTGGTGCGCTTCGATGCCATCCGCGAGTTCTCGCATGCCGCGGCCGCGGGACCGCAGCTCCTGCTCACCTCGGGGCACCGTGTTCCGGTCTCGCGACGCCGCATGGCCACGATGCGCCGCGCCATGCGCGAACATGCCCTGCGCACCCGCGGCGGCGATCCATGAGGCGCACCGCCCCGCACCCCATGCGCGCCGTCTCGGGGGACTGTCACCGCGCGACCCACATGGGGCGTTGGCACTAACGACGTTCTGCTACGGCGCGTCGAGCAGCTCGCGCACGCGCTTGCGCAGCGCGTCGAGGGTATAGGGCTTCTGAAGGAAGGCGACCTCCGCGTGCTGCACCCCATGCCGCACCACCGCGTCATCGGTGTACCCGCTCACGAACAGCACCTTCATTTGCGGGACGCGCTCCCGG
>JAEUJK010000567.1 GCA_016794735.1 Gemmatimonadota bacterium
CCGACGGTGTTGCACCTGACCGAGGCATCCACCGCGACCGCCGCTGCACGGGCGTTCCGCGCGGGACTGGACGTGGTCTTCCAGGGACGCGTCCACGAGGGCGCGCCATACCTCGACGCCGTGCGCCGCGGGATGGTGCCGTCCGCGCGCATCGACGACGCCGTGGCACGCGTGCTCCGCGCCAAGTTCGAGCTGGGGCTGTTCGAGCAACCCTATGCGAACGTCGACAGTGCCGTTTACTGGAACGATCATCCCAGCCATCGGGCGCTGGCGCGCGACGCCGCCCGGCAATCGCTCGTGCTGCTGCGGAATCGCGGGCAGCTGCCGTTCCGTCGACCCACGCGCATCGCCGTGATCGGTCGCGATGCCAGCGAGGGTCGCCTGGGCGGCTACAGCGGGAGCAACGCGCGCGTCGTGAACATCCTCGAGGGGATTCGTGCGCGCGCCGGTGAAGCCGCAACCGTTGCTTACGCGGCCGGGCCCGGGCGACTGCCGACGTCGTTCGCCACGATTCCCTCGACGGCGGTGACTGCCGGCGGAGCCCCCGGGTGGTCCGCCGCCTACTTCAGCTCCCCGGAGCAGGCAGGCACACCGTTGTTGGTGCGCCAGGACCCCGTGGTCGACTTCTCGTGGACTCTTTCGTCGCCGGGGCGCGGGCTCACCCCCGATTGGTACGGCGCACGGTGGGAGGGCACGGTCACCATCCCGCCGGGGTCGCCGCGACGCATCGGCGTGGAGGCCAACGATGGCTTTCGCCTGTTTGTCGACGACACCCTGCGCCTCGATCGCTGGAGCAAGGAGTCCGCGGGAATGTTCGTCACCGCGGCGCCGCTTGCTCCTGGCTCCCGGCATGCGATACGCCTCGAGTTTCGCGAGACGCGCGGCAACGGACGGGTGCACCTGGTGTGGGACGCAGACAGCGCCGGCACCTGGCGTGCAGAGATTGACCGCGCGGTGGAAGCGGCGCGCGCAAGTGAAGTCGCCGTCGTCGTCGCGGGCATCGAGGAAGGGGAGTTCCGGGACCGGGCATCGCTCGCCCTGCCCGGTCACCAGGAGTCACTGATCCGCGCGGTGGCGGCCACGCGCACGCCAACGGTGGTGGTGCTCGTCGGTGGCAGTGCCATCACCATGTCGCGCTGGATCGACTCGGTGGATGCGGTGATCCATGCCTGGTACCCGGGCGAGGAGGGCGGCCACGCCATCGCTGAGGTGTTGTGGGGTGACGTAAACCCCTCGGGGCGCCTGCCGATCACCTTCCCACAAGCCGAGGGCCAGCTGCCACTGGTCTACAACCACCGACCGACCGGTCGTGGCGATCGCTACCTGGACCTTCCAGGCGAACCGCTCTTTCCGTTCGGCTTCGGCCTGTCCTACACGTCGTTTGCCTACACCGACCTGCGCGTCGAGCCGGCGTCCATTCCGCCGAGCGGCACGGCGACGGTGCGGTGCCGGGTGCGCAACACCGGTACACGCGCCGGCACCGAGGTGGTGCAGCTGTACCTCCGTGACGTACTGGCGTCCACCTCGCGCCCGGTCGCGCAACTCGCCGGCTTCGCCTCGGTTATGCTTGCGCCGGGTGAGGAGCGCGAGGTGGCGTTTCGCGTCGATCGCGCACAACTCCAGATGTTCAACGAGGCGGGCCGATGGGTCGTGGAGCCCGGTACCTTCCGCGTGATGGTTGGCGCATCGTCCCGCGATATCCGGTTGCGGGGTGCGATCGAGGTGGTGTCGCCGCGCTGAGGGTTGGTCAGGCGAGGCCGGCCATGAGTCGCAGCAGCTGGTCCTGCGTCGCGTCCGCACGAGTCACCTCCGCATGGACGCGCCCCTCGCGCAACACGATGATCCGCGACGACAGGGCGAGCAGCTCCGGGAGTTCGCTGGAGATGAGCAACACCGCGGCTCCCTCCGCCGCACGTTGGTTGATCCAGCCGTGCAGCTCCGCCTTGGCGCCAACATCCACCCCGCGCGTGGGTTCATCGAGGATGAGGACCTCGCTTTGGGCCATCAGCCAGCGCGAGACCACCACCTTCTGCTGGTTGCCG
>JAEUJK010000575.1 GCA_016794735.1 Gemmatimonadota bacterium
GTGCGACTCACGAAGCGACGCACATAGTAGAACGCCGAGCCCTTGCCCTCGGTCGCCGCCTGGTACGCGCGTCGCGCCACCGAGGGCGGGATGCTCATGATGTCGGTGAAGCCGTTGGTGCCGCTCGTGGTCGACCGGTCATAACGCAACGGGAGCGATCCGAAGATCGTGCTTCCGTCGCAACGGAGCCCCACCGCCGGGCGCGCGGACACCAACTCTCCGCACCATGTCGCCTCGACCGGGTCGTATCCGGCGAGCCCACCATATGTGAGGAACACCGTCGTCGCCCCCTGTGCATTCACGTTCACCCCCGTGGGGTTCACGCGAACCTGGGCCGCAGCCGATGCTGCTGCCCCTACCAGGAGGGCAACCAGGGAAGGAAGGAGGCGCGGCATCGTCAGAAGAGGCGAAAGGAGGAGCCGGCGTTCACGCTCCACATGAGTTGCGAGGCGAGGGCCGGATCCGGGATCAACGGCAGGAAACGCGCGCGAGTCCGCGCATACCGGACGAAGATGCGGCCTTGCGATTCCTGCGCGGCACGACGGGAGAGGGAGAAGCCGCGCGACAATTCCCCCTGGAATTCCACCTGCCGCACACGACGCCCGGCAAAAGGATCGAAGCTCCAGGTGCGCGACACGTTGCCGGTGAGCCCGGTGGCACGAGGCAACGTGGCCTGAAGTCCCCCGCCGAGGCGCGTCGTCCGCTGCTGCGTGTGCGTTTCGGCGAAGTCCTGGCGTTCCACGCTGCCCTCGAGGCTCGGCGAGAGGTGCGTCCATCCGGTCAGGCCCAGCGAAAGGGCGTGCACACGCGAGCGCAGGTCGCTCAGCTCCCGGCCCGGCTGGCGGTTGTCCTGCACGGCGCCGTTCCAGCGCCAGGCGAGTGTGACCCGTGGCCACGTCCACATCAGGGATGCCGCGCGGACGTAGTTCCATTGCGCCGGCACGTGCGAGGCCGAAAAGTCCCCGTTGGCCGGGACGCCATCGCCCACCTGGGTCGTGCGCTCCCAGGCGAAGGTGGCGGCGGGGAGCCAGGCGTTAGGCGATCGCCCCAGCAGTGCGGCCACGGGTGCGGCCAGGTTGACGGCTCGACGCGCCGTGCGTGTGGTGAGGATCGAGGTGAGCCCCGCGAGGTTGTCGCGTCCCCGGGTTGCCGCTCCCTGCCAGGCCAGCGCGCCGACGGTCCCGGTGAACTCGGCGCCGTCGTCCTGGCGGTCGGCGCCGACGTAGGCCCCAACGCTGCGAAACATGGGATCGACACGCTCATGGCGTAGCGTGGTCCCGAGGGCCACGCGGGTGCGACCGAAGAGCACACGTTCCGGCAAGGCCTGGATCGCGAGTTCGCCGAAGCGTGCGGTGCGGGTCTCGGTGCGCACCGGTACCACCGCGTCCGTCCCCAGGGTCGGATCCAACGGATTGGTGAAGCGTGACTGTGCCACACCGCCGGCGAATCGCACGCGCTGCGTGGCGCTGGCCAGGCTCCACTGCACGCCAACGCCCCGGCTCCGCTCGGCGTCGGTCACCGCTCCCTGCGTGACCCCCGTGCGCGGGAGGACGGCACCGTCGATGCCGCTCACGTCCACATGGAACGCGCCGGGCCGTGCGGGCACGAGTTCGAGGCCGAGCACCGTCGAGTGGATGCGATGGTCCGGCTCTCCCACGCCGACCATGTTCTGCCAGCCGACGACATTGGTGCCGTTGAGCATCGCGGCATCGAGCGTGATGGCACGGCCCCACTGCGAGCCCACCGTGATGCCACGACTCGCGAAGCCGGAGAGGAGGTATCGATGGGTCCCCGCCGTGGCATTGCCGATGCTCGCGCGCACGGGGCCGCGCGAGAGTTGCAGCCGGTAGTCCGTGAGGTCGAGGAGTGCGGCGTCCTTCCCGCGCTCACTCCAACGAAGGCGTTGTTCGCGTCGGGAGGCAGCAAGGGCATTCGATTGGAGCGCGACCTCCCAGCCATCGCGCGCGCCGCGGGCGTCGAGGCCCAAGCGGAGGGTGACGTCCTGGTGCGTCCCCCGCCCGGCGATCGCCACCGGGGGCTCCTGCCCGGTCGCCAGCATGCCGGCGCTGCCGAGGTCGGCGCGGGCGTCGCGCGTGGCGGCGTCGAACCCGCTGGCGGTGCGCACCCTGAGGGGGGTCCGCGCGACCTCATACCATGTGCCATCTGCTGCCACGATGTAGGCCACGGCCTCGGACGCGCCGGCCGGGAGGCGCAGGAGGTCCGGCGCGTAGGTGAAGCGCCGGTCGCGGACGTTCACCAGGCTGGAGACATCCGTGTTGCCCACCAGGAGCGCCACCCGTTGCCCCGCTTCGAGCGGGTGGGTGAGCGTGAACGACAACACCGCGCGCGAGGTGAGCGGGCGCGTCGCGTCCCAGTCGGGGACGGCGACGAACGCCGTGGTGTCTGCGGCACGCAGGGCGTCGTTGGGGCGCGGGATGCCCTGCGCGCCGAGGGCGAGCGGCGCGACGAGCAGGACACCAGCGGTACGTGGCAGCCGCATGGTCACCGCTCATTGATAGGGATCGGTGCCGCTCGGCCCCTCGATCTCCAGGCGCGCGGCCACCACGAGGTAACACCCGGCATTGCCCCACATGGCCAGCTGGACGCGCGGCGTGACGCTTCCCCGCGTGGGTGACACCGGGACCTGCCATCCGGACGCATTGGGGCAGGTCTGCGTGAGCTTGACCACGTTGAACGACTTGACGCGCCATCCATTCCGCAGGGCGAACTGGTCGAAGAACACCGGGTTCATGCGGCCACCTTGCGCGGCGGGGGTGACGCAGTCGAGGCTGGCAACGACCTCGCCGAGCTGTGGTCCGCTCGACGCTGGTCCAAGGCGCGAGATGCAGGCGCCCTGGAGGCCGTCGGCGAACGTGCCTCCGGCGACACGCACGCGATTCCAGTCGATGAGCTGCGCCACGAGGGCCCCGCTGGGGGTGGTCGACGCGGACGACTGGGCGACGGTGAAAGCCAGGCTGCGCGCACGTGCCGACGCCGGCGCCGCATTCAGCGAGGTTCCCACGCCCGGCGGGCTCACGGTGCCTAACGCATCGTGAGTGCCACCGAGGGCGCGCCAGGTCGCCGTGAGGGTCTGCGTGCTGCCTGCGGACAACGTGCCGACCGTGCCCTGGCCGACCATCTGCGCGCCGCCCTGCAGGGCAATGAGCCACGGCACGCTGGCCGGGGTGCTCCCGGTGTTCCTGAGCGTCAGCTGGAAGGTGACCTGGTCGCCCTGCCGTGGTTGGGCCGGCGTCATGGTGAAGGCGGTCACCTCGACCGTGTACGAGGCGACGGGCGATGGGACAGGCACGGTTGGCTTGACCTGCGATCCGGGCGGGCGTTGTGCGTGCGCGGCGGTGGCGAGGGCGCAGGCGAGCATCAGGTGGAGACGCATCGTCACGAGGCTGGCTGTGGG
>JAEUJK010000611.1 GCA_016794735.1 Gemmatimonadota bacterium
TCGTTGCGCAGCCGCACCCCGATGAACGCCGAGGTGAGGGCCACGACGGCGAAGATGGCCAGCTGCAGCCAGAGGACCCCGGTGTAGACGAAGGGGCCGACGAAGAGGATTTCCCAGAAGTAGAGCGCGCACCCCAGCGTCGCGACCATGAGCGAAAGGGCCGCCGGCAGGAGCAGCGACGCCATCGCGATCACGAGGATGTACAACGCGGCGAACTGCGAGGCGCCGTCGGCGGTGACATGCACGATCGCCGTCACGACGAGCAAGTCGAAGACACTCTGCCCCGCGAGGAACCGCGTGGTCAGCGGCCGCCCCCAGATCTCCGACCAGGTCGCCGACGCCGCCGTGAACGCAAGCGCCACGGTGATCAGCAGCGACGCGACCAGGGTGTCGATCCGGTCCGCGTCACTCCATGCGTAGACGGCGGCCAGGTAGATCCCCGCGCACACGCCGACGCGCCCGACGTACACCCACCGGATCGCCTGGCGGGGGTCGACGAACGCGAACGTCCTGCTGGACACGGGAGTGGAGGCCGGGGGAGCCTGGGTCACGTGAGCCTGGTCTCGCACAATGCCACGCCCCGGTTGTCGGGAGGTGCCGCAAAGTGCCAGAGTGATGACGAGTGACCCGGCAAAGGGTAAGGAACGTGCAATGGGCGAAGCGGCGCCTGTGGGGGCCGGGGCGCGCCGCATCGCGCCCCTCGTGGTGTTACCGTTTCACCGGGCGCGTGACGCCCGACCGACCCGATTGCCCGTGTCCTTCACCATCCCCGACGACGAGTTGGAGTTCAAGGCGAGCCGATCCGGCGGCGCCGGGGGCCAACACGTCAACACGTCATCGACACGCATCGAGGTCTCGTGGTGCCCGGCCCGCAGCCGCGCACTGAGCGAAACGCAACTCGCGCGGGTGACGACCGCGCTGGCCTCGCGACTGGACAGCGAGGGGTGGCTGCGCATCGTGTCGAGCGAGACGCGGAGCCAGGTCCAGAACCGCGAACGGGCGGTGGCCCGACTGCATGAGCTCGTGCGCCGGGCCCTCGTGGTGCCCAAGGCGCGTCGCGCCACCAAGCCGACGCGGGCCTCTCGTCAGGCACGCCTGGATGAAAAGAAGGCCGCGGGTCGTCGCAAGGCCGAACGACGCAAGCGCGACTGGGACTGACGCGCGCGCGACGCGCGCCTAGTCGTGCAGGTGGTCGACCAGCGCGCCCGTGGTCTGGCGCAGCAGCTGCGCGATCGCCTCGGCGATCATCAGCGCGTACTTGAGGGCAAGGTCGGGACGGGCCTCGCTCATCCGCTCGAAGTCTTCCTTGGTGAGGACGAGGAGCTGCGTGGGTTCGACGGCAACCGCCGTTGCCGACCGGAACGCGCCATCGATGAGCGACATCTCGCCGACCATCTTGCCGGCGCCGAGCCGGGCCATGCGGTGCATCTGCCCGTTCGAGTCAGTCTTGCGGATCTCGAGCGCCCCATCGACAACGATCGCCACGAAGGCATCCTGGTCGCCCTCATGGAACAACGGGGCGCCATCGCGGAGTCGGTAGAGACGGAGGTACTCGCCGATTCCCTCCTCGTCCTTCCAGCTCAAGCGATGCGCCCACGGCGTCGTCTCGAGCAACTCCGCGCACTGGCGCGCGGTCGTCGTGACGAAGTCGGCCCCGCGAGCCTTGAGGGACATCGCGGCGCTGGGGCGTGGCGGGATAACCGAGATGCGCGACATCACCTGAGAGTATCGGCGGGATCGCGGCGGAGCTGAACGAAGGGGGACGCGGTGGTTGGAAACTGCCAAGAGCGTGAAGCCCGAGCAGCACGAGAGGTCAGGGAAGCACGAGTCTCGCGCTCCCAACTCCCGTGCTGCCCGTGCTACTCGTGCTTCGCCGTGGCAGTTAGCAGTTCCACCTATCGTCCCGCGAGCATCCGATCCAGGTCGGCGAGCAACTTCAGCGAGGCATCCCTGACCGCCTTTGTCGGCAGGCGATCCGCGTCGTCCACGGTTTGCATCAGCTGCGTGAGCCGCTGCATGAGCTGCGTCCACGGTTGTGTCGGCTGGTTCCGCGAGCGCGCGGCGGCGAGGCCGTCGCTCGCACGGTTGATCCCGTCCCAGAGCCGCCACGACAGGGCGCTCTGCGCACGCAGGTCCAGCACGGAGGTGGTGACCCGCGGATCGGCGCGCACCGTGAACGACTGCGTCATCACCTGCCCGTCGACCGTGAGGCGCACCGTGTACCGGCCCGGGGCCACGAGCGGGCCTAACGGCTCAGGCACCGTCTGGCCCGGGATGGCACTGATCGGGAACGAGAACGACAGGGCCTTCGGGCGCGGATACCGGAGATCCCAGACAAACCGGTGCAAGCCGGGCTCGGCGCTCAGCACGGGCGACGGACGAATCCACCAGTCGGGCCAGTGCCCCTCGGCGCGCGGATCGGGGTCCGGGTTCACCCCCTTCGTGTAGGTGCGCACGAGGGTGCCCGCCGCGTCGAGGATCTCGAGCGTGAGGGTCGAGGCCGGCGACGCAAGGTGATAGTGG
>JAEUJK010000640.1 GCA_016794735.1 Gemmatimonadota bacterium
CAGTGCCGTTGCCCTCTGCCCACACGTCGTGCTTCATGGTTCCAACACGCGGGCGTGGCCACGCTGACCCACTTGCGCGGAAGCGTCGACGCGCCTGTCAGGGAGACCCTCGCGATGTCAGGCAAAGGCCGTCATCACGGGCCGCGACGCGATAACTTCCACGGTCCGACGAACCCGAGCATGTCCCGAGCATTCCTGCGCGATGACGCCGAAGGCGAAATGCCGCGGCGCAACTACGCCCTCCCCGAACGGGATGATCCGGGGTACGACGCGGCCTGCGCCCGTGCCCTCCTGGAAGCGGCCCGCGTGAACGAGACGCAGCTCGCCGAACGTGCGACCGGGTACTACTGGGGCGAACCACGGCTCAAGCCCTATGTCGCCGAGATCCTCGTCGAGGCCGAGCGTGCGCGCGACGACCGGTTGGAGCAGCTCGCGCGGCGCTTTCTCAAGTAGCGCGCCCGTCCACTCGGCGCTCCACCCGAAACACAAAGGCCGCTCCCGTGATCCGGAAGCGGCCCTTGGTGTGTCATCCCGGGATCAGACCGGGAACAACATCTCGCGGTACTTCGGCAGCGGCCACGCATCGTCGGAGACCAGAACCTCCAACGCGTCGCTGCAGGCCCGGACCTTCGCCATCGTGTCGGCGCCCGCGCCGGTCACCAGCTTGCCACACCCCTCGAGGTCCTCGTGCATGTGCTCGGCCTTGTCGATCAGCTTGCTGAGCGCATCCCGTTCCGCCTTGAGCGTCTTCGCCAGCGCGCCCACCTCGTTGGCCCGCTCGACGGAGGCGATCTCCTTGATCCCCGCGGCCTTCGCCTCGGCGGCGCCACGGGCCAGCGTGCCCTGGTACCCGTAGGCGGCCGGCAGGATCATCGTGTCGACCATCTCCTTCAGCGTGTGCATCTCGATCAGCATGTCCTTGACGTAGCGCTCCATGCGGATGTGATAGCGTGACTCCAACTCTTCCTTGCTCAGGATGCCGAGCGAGGTGAACAGCGTCTTCGCGCGCGGCGTCTGGAGCTGCGCGAGCGCTTCCGGCGTGCGACGGAGGTTGAGCAGGCCGCGCTTCTCGGCCTCCTTCACCCACGCGTCCGAGTAGTTGTTCCCCTCGAAGCGCACGGCGCTCGTGGACTTGAAGGCGGCGCGCACGACCTTGAGGATCGCGTCGTCGACCTTCTTCGTCTTCTTGAGCTCGGCCGCCAGCTGCTCGGTGAGTTCCTCGATCGCCTCGGCCACCGCGGCGTTGACGATCGTGACCGGCCAGGCAATCGCCTGCGAGGCGCCCACGGCGCGGAACTCGAACTTGTTCCCCGTGAACGCAAACGGCGACGTGCGGTTGCGGTCCGTGTTGTCCTTCTCGATCTCCGGCAGCTTGGCGACGCCGAGCGAGATGAGCGCCTCGGCCGCACCCTTGCCCGCCTGCTTGCCCGCCGCGATGTCCTCGATGAGGCGCGTGAGGGTGGCGCCCATGAACACCGAGATGATGGCCGGCGGTGCCTCATTGGCGCCCAGGCGATGTTCGTTGCCCGAGGTGCCGATGCCCGCGCGCAGGACCCCGGCGTGCTTGTGCACCCCCTTGAGCACGGCGGCGAGGAACAGCAGGAAGCGGACGTTCTGGTGCGGCGTCTTGCCGGGGCGCAGGAGGTTGAGCCCGTCGAGCTCGTTGTCCGACGCGATCGACATCGACCAGTTGCAGTGCTTGCCCGAGCCGTTCACGCCAGCAAACGGCTTCTCGTGCAGGATGGCCTGCAGCCCGTGGCGCAGGGCCACGCGACGCAGCACCGACATCACCAGCTGGTTGTGGTCGACGGCGAGGTCCGTTTCCTCGAACAACGGGGCCATCTCGAACTGGCACGGCGCGACCTCGTTGTGCCGCGTCATGATCGGCACACCGAGCTTGTACAACTCGTGCTCCACCTCGGCGATGCAGGCCTGGATGCGCTCGGGAATGCCACCGAAGTAGTGGTCCTCGAGCTGCTGGCCACGCGGCGGCGGCGCCCCGAGGAGGGTGCGGTTCGCCATCACGAGGTCGGGCCGCAACGCAAAGTGGGTCCGGTCGATCAGGAAGTACTCCTGCTCGGGGCCGAGGGTCGTGAAGACCCGGTCGACGCCCTTGTCGCCGATGAGGGCGAGGAGCTTGATCGCCTTCTCGCTCAGGATGTCGGACGAGCGGAGCAGCGGCGTCATCTCGTCGAGCGCTTCCCCGTTGTAGCCAATGAAGACCGACGGGATGCACAACGTGCGCACGTTGCCGCTCTCGACGATGAACACCGGCGACGCCGGGTTCCACGCCGTGTAGCCACGCGCTTCCCAGGTGGCCCGCAAGCCGCCGCTAGGGAAGGACGAGGCGTCCGGTTCCGACTGGATGAGCTGCGCGCCGGAGAACTGCTCGATCGGCGACTTGTTCTCGTCGAACGTGAGGAAGGCATCGTGCTTCTCGGCGGTCATCCCGGTCTGCGGGAGGAACCAGTGCGTGAAGTGCGACGCGCCACGCGAGATCGCCCACTCCTTGATGGCCTGGGCCACCGTCGGGGCGATCTCGATGTCGAGCTTCTTCCCGTGACGGATCGACGCCTGGAGCTTGGCGAAGACGTCCTTGGGCAGCTTGGCGCGCATCTGTCGCGCACCAAAGGTGTTGATGCCGAAGTAGTCGGCGACCGCGCCAGCGGGTGCAGCGGCCCCCTTGGGGACGCGGCTGGCGAT
>JAEUJK010000816.1 GCA_016794735.1 Gemmatimonadota bacterium
CGCGCAGTTGAGTGCCGCGACCCTCGACGCGGCCGGTGCACCGCTCAGCGGGCGCACGGTCACCTGGCGGAGTGGAACTCCGGATGTCGCCACGGTTGGCTCGACGGGGCTCGTCACCGCGGTCGCCGTCGGCACAACCCAGATCACCGCCGAGTCGGAGAGCCGGACCGGAACCGCCTCGGTGATCGTACAGGCCGCGGTGGCTCGCGTCGCGATGGACACCACCGCCGCTTCCCTGGTCCCGGGGCAGACCCTTCAGCTGCAGGCCGTCGGCCTGAGCGCCGCGGGTGATTCCCTGAAGGACCGCACGACGACGTGGACGACGGACGCTGCCGCGGTGGCAACGATCAGCGCGAGCGGCCTCCTCACGGCGGTCGCCCCGGGGAGTGTGGTGGCTACCGCTACCATTGAAGGGCAAACGGCCACGCGGCGCATCACGGTCCGGGATGGGGGGGTCGTGTCCGGGTTGGGTCCGACCGTCATCACGGCCGCTGGTGGCGACGTGCGGCTCGAGGTTCCCGTGGGCGCGGCGCCGGCCGGGCTGACGATTTCCGTTGCACCGGAAACCAACCTTCCCGCGGCGCTCCCCGAGCGAACATGGAACCTGGGCCAGACACTCTACAAGCTGGGCCCCGATGGGACCCAGTTCGCCAGCCCGGTGAAGGTGACGCTGAAGTACAACCCGGCGCGGCTTCCCGCGTGGGTCCTCCCGGGCGACATGGGGATCCAGCGCTGGGATGGGACGCGGTGGCATGCGCTCGCCAACGTGACCGTCGACACCGTGAACAAGACGGTCTCGGGGACGACCACGGGCTTCAGCACGTTTGGCTTCATCGGCCAACTGCCGCCTGCCGTGATCACCCCAACTCCCGGCAGCGTGAACTACAACCAGCGGTTCGTGGACTTCACCGCCCGGGTGCCCGGCCACCCCGATTCCCTGTTCCAGTTCGCCTGGACGACCACGGGGTCGAACGGATCCATCATCACCTCGTCGGGCAACACGGCCCAGTACTTCAGTGCGAATCCGATCCTCCCCGGCGGCGTGCTCGACCTGGTCTTCGTCGACGTCAGTGCCCCGATCCTCCGCGGGGGACCGATCCTCCCGCTCCTGCAGGCGACGACCCAGGTGGACGCCAAGTTGACGCTGACCTATGAGCTGCAGCCCGGGTCGCAGAAGATCGGCTTCGGTGCCACGGCGAACTTCCAGGCCATCGTGCGCAAGCCGGACGGCACGCCGTACCAGAGTACCGACCTGTTCTACGAGTACGTCTACACGACAAATGCGGGCGACCTGGACCAGCCGCAGAACACCCGTGTCTCGTCGGACCGCCCGGTGTACACCGCCTGGCCGGCCAAGCGGCAGGTCAAGACGCCACCGCGCGGCGAGAAGGTCACGGCGAAGTTCATCATGCGGGAGTGGGACTACGTCGGCCTCACCCGGACCGTGCGCGGCTTTCGCCAGATCGGGTCGGCGGACGCCTTCCTGGAGATCGGCGAGAACACGCACGTCGGCCGCTTCCAGGTGGTCACCGTCCCGAGTGGATCCGGCGGGTGCGTATCGGCGAACGTGTATGCGCCGAAGGTGACTCCCACCCCGTCGAGTTACACGATGACGGTCAAGTCGATCAACGACCCGGGCGGGGTCGGCACGCAGTTCGTGAAGACCTTCGCGGGTCCCACGACATCAGGCCCATTCCAGGTCGTGGACAGCGGGTCGGAGTACCGGATCACGCTGGCCTCGGGGTGCGCGCAGACCCAGAGTGCCGTCGTCTTCCGGCAGAACCTGTACGCCACGAATTTCGGGAACGCCGATGTGGAGGTCGTGGTCGTCCCCTAGCACCCCACCTGGCTCAGGTGCCCACGAGGTTCCTCCGGGGATCGATGATGCGCAACACGCCATCGATCCCCGGCTGGTTGAATCCCTTGAAGCCGTCGTTGCGCTCGAGGTTCTCCAGGTGTGACCCGATGGCGCCATGCAGCCGGAAGTCCTCCGCCTGCTCGGCCGTGATCAACCCGGCGCGCTCCAGGGCATCGACGCGCGCCGGATCCACCGGCCACCACTCGCCCTCGGTGAGGGCCTGGTAGAGGTGCGGGAAGTCGGAGAACGGCTGCATGAACGGCACACCAGCTGCCTCGAGTTTGTCCTTGAGCCGCACGTGGTCGTACATGCACTCGAGGTGGTTGATCCCCGCCTCGAGCATGGATTCCCCGTGCAGCGCGCACCAGAGCCCGGCGCGCCGCAGGAACGGCAACGGCTGGAGGTGCAGGTGCGCGAAGTCGATGTCCAGCTCGTCCGGGGCGAGGTCGATGTCGGCGAAGATCACGGCGCCAATGGCGGGCTGCTCGAGGATCTGGGAACCCCATCCGGCGGCGTGCCCCGCGTAGAATAACTCGCGACACTCGAAGCCAAGCGTCTCGAGCACGCCCACGCAGCGGTGGAACCACTCGCGTGAGCTGTCATAGGTGTGATGGTCCTGGTTGGCCCACCCAATGCCGTGGGCGTCCTGGCGGGCCTTCTGCACACGTCCCGCGTGGTTGCGCCGCTCCCAGTACTCGCGCTCGGAGCGCAACCAGAGCCAGCACGCCCAGTCGGCGCCAAGGTCGGCCACGGCGCCGGTCACGAGCGCGTCGGTGTAGTCGTAGCCAGCACCGATCCCATCGAACTCCCGGCGGCGCGCGCGGAACCGCTGCAGGTGCACACGGGCGGCCCGCAACGTGGCGGGCGCCGGGTCGCGTGGGGCAAACTCGATGCTGCCGCGACGTTCAATGGCGTCGAACGCCGTGTCACCGTTGGCGGCAAAGCGCACCCGACGATACGGGGCGTGCATCGCCCCATCGAGGGAGGCCGTGAGCCCCTGGGCCGCCACGAACTCGTGCGCGTATTCCACCTTGAACCCCACCGTGAGGCCGGGGCCGTCGGACACCATCGCGGGAAAGAGCCCCGTCGGGTTGCGATACACACCCGCGTGGTCGGGGTCGGGCTCCCACCCGGCGTCCACGAAGGCACGCACCAGGGCGGCGTCGCCCACACGGAAGTGGTCGAGCACATCCACGAGGCGAACCCCGATGTCGTCCCTGAGGCGTGTGGCCAGCGCGGAGGCGGCCGGCACACGGGCGAGCGCGTCGTCGAGGGTCTGCCGGACGAGGGCGGCGGCGACGGGCTGGGTCGTCCAGTGGCGATCGGGTCTCGACATGCGGAGCTTTGCGGAGGAGTGGGCGCTGTCCAGGCGTCCCGGGAGGCGTGGTAGCGCCACCCGGGGCCGCCAGTTACCGTAACAAGCGTTATGAAAACCTGCAACCAGTCACATCGCACGCCGGGGCCGACATGAGTCGTCCGCGGGGGGACCACGACGGGCGGCGCGAGGAGATTGCCCTCGCGGCCGCCGAGGTCATTGCATCACGCGGGCTCGAGCAGCTGACGCTGCGCGACCTGGCGGCCGCCCTCGGG
>JAEUJK010000681.1 GCA_016794735.1 Gemmatimonadota bacterium
ACCGTACGACGCCGCGCGCACGTACCCCATCGGCACGCCGTCCCGCAAAACGACCTCGGCGTGGTACATCAGTGGTTCGGGGTCACGCACGAGCACCTGGACGAGCTGCTTGCGAATGCCGGCGGCCCGCTTGGCCAGCACCGCCTCCTTTCCGAGGAATCCCCCCGGCTTCTTGAGGTCCACGGCGAAGCCGAGTCCCACCTCGAGCGGGGAGTCGGTGTTGTCGATGTCGTGGCCGTAGTCGCGGTACGCCTTCTCCATGCGCAGGGAGGCGAGCGCCTTGAGTCCCGCGTGCCGCAGCCCGAGGTCGTGCCCGGCCTCGACCAGCAGGTCATACACGGCCACCGCATGTTCCGACGGGATGTACAACTCGTACCCTAACTCGCCGAGGTAGGTGATGCGGATGAGGAGGACCCGGGCAAGGCCGAGGTCCACCTCGCGGGCCGTGCGGAAGGGGAAGGCGGCGTTGGAGAGGTCGGTGGCAACGAGGCGCTGGAGGAGTTCGCGGGAGCGGGGCCCCTGGATGTTGACCTGCGCATAGGCGCTGGTGACGTCGGTCGCGATGCAGTGGGCGTCGGCCGCCGTGTGGCGGCGCATCCAGGTGAGGGCATGGCGATGCGCCGTGTCGGAGGCGACGACGAGGTACGCCTGGTCGCCGGCGACCCCCGTGAAGCCCGGTTCCAGCTTGGTGACGGTGAGGTCGGCCTCGAGCGTGCCTCCCTCGTTGAGCCACTGCGTATAGGTGGTCCGGCCCGGCGTTCCGTCCACCTGGTTGGCGGAGATCCAGTTGAGCACCCGCCCCGCATCGCGCCCCTGCACGAGGAACTTGGCCATGAACGACATGTCCATGAGGATCACGCCGTTGCGGCACGCCTCATGTTCGGCCTTCCAGTGGTCCCACGATCGCGGGCGCCCGAAGGTGAACGGCTCCTGCTCCGGCACGCGGCCGTCGGGCGTGTACCAGTCCGCGCCTTCCCAGCCACTCACGTCCTTGAACCAGGCCCCGCGGGCGGCGAGCCGCTCATGGATGGGGCTTCGCTTGGCGCCGCGCGCCGTGGTCATCGCGCGGTTGGGGTAATGCGTCTGGTAGACCAGGCCTAACGATTCCACCGTGCGCGTGCGCCGGTACGCCGGCGTCGCCTGGTAGCGATGCAGCCGGTCGAGGTGGAAGCCGGTCATGTCGCAGTCGGGACGCCCGGTCAGCATCCAGTGCGCCATCGCGCGTCCGACACCGCCACCGGTGAGGATGCCGATGGAGTTGAGCCCCGCCGCGACGAAATAGCCGCGCAGCTCCGGCGCCTCGCCGAGGCAGGGCTTGAGGTCCGGGGTGAACGACTCCGGGCCGCAGAACAACTTGCGCACGCCGGTCGTCATGGAGACCGGGACGCGTTGCATTGCCTTCTCGATGTAGGGGCCCACGCGGTCCCAATCGGGAGGGATCTCGCCAAAGGCGAAGTCCGCGGGCATCCCCTCCACACGCCACGGGGCGCAGATCGGCTCGAACAACCCGATCATCAGCCCGCCACCTTCCTCGCGGATGTATCCATAAGATGCGGGGTCCTCGAGCACGGGCCACGACTTCGAGATCCCCGGGATCTCTTCTGTCAGCAGGTAGTAGTGCTCGGCCGCTTGCAACGGGATGTTCACGCCGGCCTCGAGGCCGAGTTCGCGTCCCCAGGCGCCGGCACAATTGATCACCATCTCGCAGGTGATGTCACCCGCCGTGGTGCGCACGCCCTGCACGACGCCGTTGGCCGACACGATGCCCGTGGCCGCCACCCCCTCGAGGATCGTTGCGCCGAGCTTTCGAGCACCGGCCGCGAGCGACATCGTGACGTCGACCGGGTTCACCCGGCCGTCTTCCTTCACATAGAAACCCGCCAGCAGGTCGTCCGTCCGTGCCAGCGGGAACAGCGCCTGCACCTCGGCGGGGGTGATCTCCTGCACGTCCACACCGCAGTAGCGGTTGAACGTCGAGACGCGGCGATACTCCTCGAGGCGGTCGGCATCACTCGCGACTTCGATGAACCCCACCGGGCGAAAGCCGGTGGACACCCCGGTCTCCGCCTCGAGTCGGGCGTAGAGGTCGCGCGTGTACTTCCGGAACTCGGTGGACGTTTCGGAGGTCGACCCGAACGTCACCATCAGCCCGGCGGAGTGCCAGGTCGTGCCCGCGGTGAGCTGGTGGCGTTCGAGGAGCACCACGTCGCGACATCCCATCTGCGCGAGGTGGTACGCCGTGGAACAGCCAATGACACCGCCGCCGATGACGACGACGCGGGCGTGGGTCGGAACAGACGTCATGTGTTGCTGCGGAAAGACGGTATGGCGGTCAGCTTAACGGGCAGAGACGGCGGCTGAACGACGCAGCATCCATCCGTACAGCCACACGATCGCCGCGACGAACCCGGCGACACCCAACCACGGCGCGAGCGCGAAGTCGTGCCCGACCAGCGCGATCGGTGCGTCGCTGGACAACGCGACGATCAACCCCGCGTTCAGCACGCCCCACAAACTCTCGCCAACGATCAGTCCCGACGCCACCAACGTCCCCAATCGCTCGGCGCGCTCCGGGTTCGGCATGGTCTTCGCGCGCCCCTCGTACCAGCGGGAGACGAGGGCGCCCACGACCACGGCGAAGGTGGCCGACATCGGGAGGTAGATCCCGAGTCCCACGGCGAGCGGCGGAATGCGCAGCTTCTTCATCGCGCCCATGGCCGCGTCGAAGAGGATGAGCCCGACGCCCAGCAGGGCGCCGATCCCGATCATGTTCCACTGGAGCGTGCCCCCGATGACGCCCTGCGCGAGGGCGGAGATGAGGGTGGCTTGCGGCGCGGGAAGCGGGTTCGGGGCCACGACACCCACGTTGGCCGCACCAGCAAACCCGTACGCCTTCGCGAGCAGGTTGAGCACCGACGGAATCACCGCGGCGCCCGCGGCCACGCCCACAATGAGGGCGATCTGCTGGCGCATCGGCGACGCACCCACCAGTTGCCCCGTCTTGAGGTCCTGCAGGTTGTCGTTGGAGATCGTCGCGCAGGCAAACACGATGGACGTGACGAACAGCGCGAAGGCGACCAGCGCCGGCGACGACTCCGGCGTGGCCGGCACGACCATCGCGACGAGTGATGCGCAGGTCACGATCGAGAGGATCCCCACGCCTGAGATCGGCGAGTTGGAGGCCCCGATCAACCCGGCCATGTACCCGCAGATGCCGGCGATGAGGAACCCGACCAGCAACACGAACGGCGCGGCGACCAGGGTCAGCGACAACGCGCTGGATGCGAGCACGGTCGAG
>JAEUJK010000686.1 GCA_016794735.1 Gemmatimonadota bacterium
GCGCGACCAGACGATCGAATCCGAACTGCTCAAGCTTGCGCGACAACACCAGGGTCGGCTCACGGTCAACGACGTGGTGACCGCACTGGCGCTCCCGGCCGCGCAGGTCCAGGAGCGGCTCGACGCGATGGTGCGTCGTGAAGCGGCGGACATCGACTTCACGGAAGACGGCGTGATCTACTACACCCTGCACGGTGCGCAATCGCTGGGTAGCGGAGGCACCGACGCCCGACGGCTCCGCGATGGCTGACGCACCCATCGTTCTCGATAACCGCCCACCGCTCGAGGCACGACTGCCGTGCCCCGTGTGCCTCGGCGTGCAGATGGAGAAGGTGCAGCTCAAGGGCCGCGCCGGCGCACTGGTCCTCGACCATTGTCCGCGGTGCGGTGGCGTGTGGTTCGAACGCGGCGAGGTCCAGCAACTCGCGCGGCATGTGCCAGCCGACTTGTGGAAGCTCATCCCGCCGCGCCAGTCCGCGCCCAAGCCTCCATGCCACGGATGCCACACCCCGCTCGATCGCGATGCGGTTCGGTGCACCGTGTGCGGGCGAAAGAACGAGATCTCCTGCCCGTCGTGTGAGCGCACCCTCGCGCGCCGGCAATACGAGCGCCTGACCCTCGACGTCTGCGCGACATGCCGCGGGGCGTGGTTCGACCACGCGGAGTTGCGCAGCGTGTGGTCACTGTCCGCCGAGCTGGCGATGCAACGACGCAGCGGAGCGGGTGCGGTGGCGGGCGACGTGTTGTTGCACACGCTCTTCTGGGCACCGGACGCGGTGGTCTACACGGCAGGTGCAGCCATTCACGGCATCGGCAACCTCGCGGGTGCCGCGGCGAGCATCAGCCCGGAAGGTGCGGCCGAGGCGGCCATGGGAGCCGCCGAGGCCGTTGGGGGCGCCGCGGAAGGGGTGTTCGCGACGATCATGGAGATCATCGGGTCGCTGTTCGAGTAGCGGCGCCGGGTTGGGCAGCTCACGGGATGCGGAAAACAGACGGGGCCCGGGCATCACTGCCCGGGCCCCGCGTGTCACTGGTGCGTGATCACGCCAGGTCGAACCGATCCAGATCCATCACCTTCGTCCACGCCGCCACAAAGGCCCTGGCGAACGCTTCCTTCGCATCGGCCGCGGCATACACCTCGGCGATGGCCCGCAACTGCGAGTTGGACCCGAAGATCAGGTCCACGCGCGTGGCCGTCCACGTGACGTCGCCGGTCGCACGGTCCTTCCCCTCGAACAGGTCACCCGCCGCTGACGTGGGGGACCACGTCGTGCCCATGTCCAGCAGGTTCACGAAGAAGTCGTTCGTGAGCACCTCGGGGCGCGTGGTGAACACGCCATGGCGCGACTGGCCATGGTTCGCGTTGAGCACCCGCATCCCGCCAACCAGCGCCGTCATCTCGGGCGCTGTGAGGGTGAGGAGCTGCGCCTTGTCCAGCAGCAGCTCTTCGGCTGCGATCGTGTAGGCGGCCTTCTGGTAGTTGCGGAAGCCGTCGGCGATCGGCTCGAGCACCTCGAACGACTCCACGTCGGTCTGCTCCGCCGACGCGTCCATGCGTCCCGGGGTGAACGGCACCTCGATGGAAAGGCCGGCCGCCTTCGCCGCCGCCTCGACCGCGGCACACCCGCCGAGGACGATGAGGTCGGCCAGGGAGATGCGCTTGCCACCCGTTTGTGCGCCGTTGAACGTGGACTGCACGGCGGTGATCGCTTCGAGGGCACGCGCGAGCTTCACGGGCTGGTTGACTTCCCAGTCCCGCTGCGGCGCGAGGCGGATGCGCGCGCCGTTGGCGCCCCCGCGCTTGTCGGAGCCACGGAAGGTCGACGCGGACGCCCACGCGGTCGCGACCAGCTGCGAGATGGAAAGGCCGCACGCGAGCAGCTGGGTCTTGAGCTGCGCGATGTCCTTCGCATCCACGAGCGGGTGGCTCACGGCGGGGATCGGGTCCTGCCAGATCAACGTCTCGGCGGGGACCAGCTTGCCGAGATAACGTGCGCGCGGCCCCATGTCGCGATGCGTGAGCTTGAACCACGCCCGGGCAAAGGCATCGGCGAGTTGGTCCGGGTT
>JAEUJK010000708.1 GCA_016794735.1 Gemmatimonadota bacterium
ATGCGGGCGTCGAAGGTGCCGTCGCCGAGCTGACCCGATTCGTTGTTGCCCCAGCAGAGCGCACGTCCATCGCCGCCGAGCATGCAGGAATGGCGTGTTCCGGCGGCAATCGTCCAGCGGTCCGACGGGAACGCGACCGACGGCTCCTCGGGTGCGGCGGGCGCACGTTGGCTGTCGGCCGCGGCCGGGGCCGGGTTCGTGGCCGGCGCCGGTGTGGGCACCGTCACGGGGGGACGGCTCACCGAGTCACGTCGCGGCGGCGGCGTGCGCCCCGCCATCGAATCCACGGCCGGGGGGACGACGGTGCCTAACGACGCCGTGTCCACCGCACCGGCCGCCGTATCGGGGGTCGGGATGACCGGCACCTCGACCGTGGCCGCATCGGCGATGCGCAGCGAGTCCGGACGCGCGGGTGCCACGGGGCCGGGACGCGTCGTGTACCATGCCGCGCCGGCCACTGCCGCGATCGCCACCATCGCGATGGCGAGCGGCCGGCCAAACCGACGCTGCTGCGGCTGGTCGAACGGACCGGCGATGGCTGGCTGGCCCCAGGGCGACACCGGGCGCACCACTTCGCCCGAGGCGGTGACCGAGGCGCGATTGAGCGACGACGGGGTGAGTCCCGCCGGCGTCTCGCCGCGACGGAATTGCACCGTGGACGACTGCGGCGACACCGTGCGCACTTCCACGGTACGACCGGCCTTCACCCCGGCCTTCCTCCGCTTCTTCGCCGCCGACTGCCACTCCTTGAATCCCGGCAGCTTCTCGGTGGTGGTGAGCAGCGTGAGGAAGCGCGCCGCGCTCGGCCACCGGTGTTCCGCGCGCTTGGGCAGCAGCCCCTCGATGAGGAACTGCAGGCGGGGCGGGACATCGGGCCGCAGCACGTCGAGCGGCGTCGGCTGGTCGTGCTTCTGGCGGTAGATGACGCTGTAGAGGCTCTCGCCCATCCACGGGCGCTGGCCGCTCAGCATCTCCCAGCCCACCATGCCTAACGCGTAGAGGTCGGACCGGCCGTCCAGCGCGCCGCCGTCGATCTGCTCGGGCGACATGTAGGTGGGCGTGCCGATCGCCGTGCCCGTCGCGGTGAGCTCCGTGTTCTCGGTGATCGAGCGCGCCACGCCAAAGTCCGACAGCAGGGCGCGGCCGGTGACGTCGTCCAGGAAGATGTTCTCCGGCTTGACGTCGCGGTGCACCACGCCGCAGCGGTGGGCATAGGCCAGGGCGCGCGCGATGTCCTTGAGGATCCCCTCGGCGCGTTCGGCCGCCATCGGCCCCGTGGCCAAGGCCGCCTTGAGCGTCATCCCGGGCACGATCTGCATCACGAGCGCGAGGCCGTTGTTCAGCTTCTTGATCGCGTGCAGCGAGACGATGTTGGGATGCTCGAGCTGGGCGACGGTGCGCGCCTCGCGCGCCAGGCGCGACACCGCTTCCTCGTCGGCGTGGAAGCGCGGACGCACCACCTTCACGGCGACCTCGCGACCGAGCGCACGCTCGCGCGCGCGGTACACGACGGCCATGCCGCCGCGCCCGAGTTCACCGAGGTATTCGTATTCTTCCGACAGCTCCTCCGGCCACCCGGTGTGGGCGTTGTCGGTGAGCATGATGGGATCGGTCATGCCACGACCCCGGCGTGTTCGGCATCGCCCTCGCGATAACGAAAGACGAGGGCCCCCATCTCGACGAGGTCGCCGTCCTTCAGCCGATGGGAAGCATCCACGCCGGCAATCGCGATCCCGTTCACCACCACGGGGTTCGTGCGCGACAGGTTCACCACGCGCCAGCCGCCCCCGTCAGGGGTGAGGCGCGCATGCGTGCGGGATACCGTGGGCTCCAGCAGCTGAACGTGTCGATACGGGGGGCCTTCCTTGCGCCCGAACGTGATGTCGGGTGGGGTGCCGGGCTCCGGCTGCACGAACCGCAATTCGTGCCCGGCGTCGGGACCTCCAATGACCAGCAGCGACGCCGGAAAGAAACGCAGCGTCCCATCCATCGGGCGATGAAAGCGCAGCGAGTGCCCGTGGATCACCTCGGCCGGCACGGTCCCCTGCGCAAAGCGGCCCGTGGTCGCCGTCACCGGATCCTCGACCGTACTCAGCGGACCGGAGAGGGGAACGGCGATTGCTGCAGCTAAACCCTGAGGGGTGGAACGCACCACCAGCGGCTCCATCGCCACGCGTGGTGCTGGCGACGGCGTGAAGACAGCGGGGGCGATGCCAGCTGAAGGCACCACGAGGATCGGGCTGCCGTGTTGTCGGAGCTCCTGGTCACGCCGACGGCGCGCCACCCACAGCGCGGCGATGATCGCCAGCGCCGTGGTGGCCAGTGCCGCCACGATGACCAGGAGGTTCTCGACGGAAACGCTCATCCCACACCCATCAATACAACCATGAGAGCTCCCACCCAGCCGACGCGCGCGGCGTAACGGCTGACCGGAAGCACCGAAAACCGCGCGAAATGCGCGGCTCGTCCATTAGGAGGGCTAATCTGGTTGTGTGGGTGGCGAGTCGCCACCTGTGTTGCAGCCGCGCGACAACTAGCGCGTGCGGAACCGGAAGATGACTTCGCCCATCTCGATCCGGTCGCCATCACGAAGCACGACGGACGGAGTGTCCTCTCCGAGCGGGAGCCCGTTCACTACGGCCGGGTTCGTCTTGGACAGGTTCGTCAGGGTCCAGGTCTTCCCCTCGAGCGACATCTTCGCGTGCATCCGCGAGACGGTGTGCTCCTCGAGCTGGACGTGGCGGTACTGTGGACCTTCGTTGCGGCCGAAGGTGATCGACTGGCCGTCGGGGCCGGGGGTGCGGACGAATCGGAGTTCCTGTCCGACATTCCGACCTTCCACGATCTCGAGCTTCCCCGGGAGGAACTGGAGCGTGCCGTCCGCCGTCTTCTCGAGCCGAAGCGGGGAGTGCGCTGCCGACGCCGAGGCGGACGTACGGGGATCTCCAGCGACCTGGAGCTTCAGCACCCGGGCCTGGTCATCCCGCTCGAGGGCCGGGGCGCGGTAGGCGCGTGCTTCGTTCTCCATGGCCCCGGCACGGGCAACCGGGACCTCGACCGGCTGGGCCGTCGGGACCGCGGTGCGGGTGGCCGGAGCGACCGGTGCGGCGACCTGCGGCGCGGCCGGGGCTTCGGGCTCGCGCACCGGGCGCGGGGGGACGACCGTGCGTTCACGCCCGAACGGCGCGATCGCGATGGGGCTGTTGAGGTGCTTTCGCCGCTTCAGACCAGGCAGGAGGTACCCGAAGATCATCGCGATCACGATGACCGCGACCGGGACTCCGAACAGGTACAGCGGGGGAATCAGGAAATTCACAGGGCGGCGAAAGCGGCGAGCACGACTTGGACCGATAATAGACGAGGGGCGCCTGTTATGGTCATATCTGGCGATTCTGGAGCAAACCTCGTTCCCGGACGGCGGGGGGCCGGGGAAAACCCCGGTCCAGCGTTGAACTTACCCCGTCGAGCGGCTAGGTTGCTCGTCCCTTCCCAAAGGGCCTGTAGCTCAGGTGGTTAGAGCGCACGCCTGATAAGCGTGAGGTCGGTAGTTCAACTCTACCCAGGCCCACTTGTACTGACCAGAAGCCCCGCCCGGACCCTCATCCGAGCGGGGCTTCTCGTTTCTCCACATCGCGAGCCGCATCCGGCGCACCACATCCGCGGGGCGTGACTCCCACGGCCCCGGCCACAATGTCCACCCGGCGAATGGCCCCCGAGGCGTCGTCCGCGCAAATTCGGCCCATGCGGGTTTACCTCGTCGACGGCACTTTCGAACTCTACCGCGCCCACTTCGGCACCCCACCGGTCGCCGACGCCGATGGCCGCCCCGTGGGGGCCACCAGGGGGCTCCTGCGGTCGCTCCACGCCCTGACGCGCGAGCCCGGGGTCTCCCATGTCGCGGTCGCCTTTGATCGCGTGATCGAGTCGTTCCGGAACGACCTCTTCGAGGGCTACAAGACCTCCGAGGGCGTCCCCCCGGAGCTCTTCGCGCAGTTCCCGCTCGCCGAACGGGCGTCGCGCGCGCTGGGCCTCGTCACCTGGGGGATGGTCGAGTTCGAGGCCGACGACGCCCTCGCCACCGCGGC
>JAEUJK010000723.1 GCA_016794735.1 Gemmatimonadota bacterium
CGAGCCGGGCCTCTCCGTTGCGTGGGCGGGGCAGGTCGGCGCCATCCTTGGCTACCACGCGCCACGATGCCGCCTGTTCATTCGCCAGCCCCTCTGCCGCCACCAGGTCGGCGGCGGTGATGTTGATGAATCGCAGGCGATATGTGGTGCCCGCGCGCAGGGGCCGGCGATCGTGGTGCGCGACGACCTGGGCGGAATCCCCGGTTCCGGCCACCGCGAAGATCACCACGCGGTCACGCTCCGCATCCCACCGCTGTCCTGGGGGGAGCACGATGAGCGGGCCGTACATCCCGGACGAGATCTGGTGGACCTCGGATGCATGGGAGTGGTAGATGAACGTGCCGGCGCGCGGCGGGGTGAACCGCGCGACGAACGAGTCGTTAGGCGCGATGGGTGGCGCCACGCGACCGGGCGCGCCACTCCAGCCGGCGACGCCATCGAAGTAGCTCTCGAGTTCCATGCCGTGCCAGTGCACGGCGGTCGCGGTGGACAGCCGGTTGTGCACGGTGATCGCGACCGGTTCGCCCCGGGTGAGCACCAGCGCTGGCCCGGGAATCGTGATCGAGTCGGCGGGAACCGCGCCGGGGCGTGCGCTGACGAAGCCGAGGCCTGACTCGGCGCCGTACACGCGCGGACGCTCCTGCACGGTCAGGTCGATGCGACGCGGCTTCGCAGGCGGAACCTCCGGCGCCGGGCCGGTGACATCGATCCCCATCACGAGTCCCGACATGCCGTGCGCCATCCCGCTGGGCATCGGTTCACGGGGGAGGGGGGTGGTGTCACCACGCAGCGCGGAGGCCCACATGCGTGCGGCGACGGGCAGGTTCGTCTCCTGCTCGTGCGTCACGTGGAAGGCGTCGTGGCAGTGGAAGAGCCAGCGGCCGCTGCGTTCCGGGCTCCAGGTGATGGTCATCGACTCCTTCTCGCGAAGGAGCTCGGTCACCGCGAGGCGTTGCTCGTCGCGCGCGTAGGCCGTATCCCCGGTGCGTGTGCCGCGCGCATCGACGCGGAAGTAGGTCCCGTGCAGGTGCATGGGGTGCACGCTGCCGGCGAAGTTGATCACCCGCCAATGGATGGAATCTCCAACACTCGCGCGCAGTGGCTCGGTATGCGGCCACATCTTCCCGTTCATCGTGAGGAGGAAGGTGGAGTCGCCCCCGATGGGCGGTGCGCCATTCCAGGCGGTGATCGCAAAGATCCGGTCGGCGGGCGCGTTCGCGGAATCGACGGCGATGACCCCGGTCAGCTGGCCGCCGCGTCCGCCGAACCACTGGTTCGCTCCGCGTCGCGTGCGGCCCGCATACCCGAACAGGCCGGCGCGTGCCGCGCGAAAGCGAGCGGTGGCGGTCGCTCCCGGTGCCACCAGGACCGTGTCGGAAGTGGTCGGGTTGCTGATCCCGCTCACGAGCAGGGTGTCCGCGAGTCGGTTGTGCATGGTGATGGCCACCATGGTGCCGACGGGAACACGAACCAGCGGGCCAGGCACGGTCGGCGCTTGTCCGACCTCACCGAAGGCGGCCACCTCGAGTCCGGGGCCATCGTCGGCGGACGGGTGCCACATCGCGGTGCGCGCCTCGAGCGCGACGTGAACCTCGCCCCCCTGTTCGCGTCCGGCGGATTGCCGCAGGTCGTTGGCCGTCGCGTTGGGAACCTCGGGCCGCTGACACGTAATAGCGACGGCGACGACCGCCCCAAGCGAGCGTAGACGCCACGACGACGAGGCACCGGGGTTGCTTCTGGGCATCTGGCCTTGGGTGGATGGGTAGGGAAAGATGCGACGTCGCGTCGGTGCAGGATACCGCACCGCTGCCGTGGTTTGAACGCGCTACATTCTGCCATCACTCCCAGTCGAGACGGACCGTCATGTCCCCAGCACACTCCGGCAGTGAACCGACCACCTTTGCCTCGGGCCTGCTCGCCGGGAAGACGGCGTTCGTCGCCGGCGGGACGAGCGGGATCAACCTGGCCATTGCCCATGTCCTCGCCGAGGCCGGCGCACGCGTCGCGGTGTTCAGTCGCAACGCCGAGCGGGTGGCGCAGGCCGCGACGGCCCTGCGTGCACACGGGAGGCAGGTGGAAGGGTACGTGGGCGACGTCCGCGAATACGCAGCCATCGAGCGCGCCCTGGCCGCGGCACGAGCAGCGTTAGGCACGCTCGACATCGTGGTCTCCGGTGCGGCGGGCAACTTCATCTGCCCCGCCAGCCAGCTCTCGTCCAACGGGTTCAAGGCCGTGATGGACATCGACCTGCTCGGCACGTTCCACGTGTACCGCGCGGCGTACGAACACCTCACGCGCCCCGGGGCGTCCCTCATCACCATCGGGGCCCCGCAATCCACCGAGGCGTACTTCGGGCAGGCACACGTTTCGGCGGCGAAGGCGGGGGTCGACATGCTGACGCGTTCACTCGCCGTGGAGTGGGGCCGCGAGGGAATCCGTGTGAACGGTATTGTCCCCGGGCCGATCGAAGGGACGGAGGGGGTCACGCGTCTGGCGCCCACCCCCGAGATCCGTGCGACCTGGGAGCAGGCCAACCCCATGGGCCGCATGGGCACCGGGCGCGAGGTCGGGAATGTGGCGCTCTTCCTCTGCTCGCCCGCAGCGTCGTACGTGAACGGCACGATCGTCTATTGTGATGGCGGGCAGGTGCTCGGCGGCGCGCGCGACTATCGCGCCGCCTGGGAGGCGCAGCAGGCCGCCGGTTCCCGTTAGGCGCGATGACCGCACCAACCATCGGCTTCATCGGGGTGGGGCGCATGGGGGCACCCATGTGCCACAACCTGCTGGCGAAGGGGCACGCGCTGGTGGTGTACAACCGCACGGCGACGCGAGCCGCGCCGTTGGTGGACGCCGGCGCGTCGCTCGCGACCTCGGTCACCGACCTCGCTTCGCGCTGCGACGTTGTCCTCACCTGCCTCGATACGGTCGCCGCAACGGAGGTGACCTGGTTGGGCGCTGGCGGCATCGTCGACACCGCGCGGCCCGGCGCCTTGCTCGTCGAGCACGGCACCATCCCACCCGCGCTCGCCCGACGCGTGAACCAGGCCGCACGCGCCCGGGGGCTTTCATATGTAGATGCGCCGGTGAGTGGGGGCCCCGAAGGCGCCGCCCGGGCCACACTCGCGATCATGGTCGGCGGGACCACGGAAGACGTCGCGCGGGTGCGGCCCGTCCTGGAGGCATACGCCGGGACGATCGCCCACATGGGCGACGTGGGCGCGGGCACCCATGCCAAGCTGGTCAACCAGCTGCTGACCTTCGTGCATGCCCTCGCGGCGGCCGAGGGCATTGCCCTGGCGGAGCGGGCCGGCCTCGACCTCGAGGCGCTCGGCCGGTTGCTGCAGGCGTCGTTTGGCCATTCGCGAATGTTCGACCGCACCCTGGCGCGCGTGCGGGCGGGAGACTACACGGCAGGTGCAGCGCTGAACTTGTTCGAGAAGGACCTGGAGATCATCGCCGACGCCGGCAAGGCGCTCGGCGTGGAGTTGCCACTGGTGGCGGTGGCCCGTGGGTGGCTGCAGCTCGCGCGCGAGCAGGGGCTCGGCGAACGTGACGTGGCGGCCCTGCGCCTCCTCTACCCGGGCATGGGAGCGCCGGCATGAAGTACGTCAGCACGCGCGGGGCCGCGCCCGCGGTCTCGCTTTCAGCGGCCGTGCGGCAGGGGTTGGCGCCGGACGGCGGACTCTACATGCCGGAAGCATGGCCGCACATCGACACGGCCACCCTCCCGGCTGACCTGGTGTCCGTGGCGACGGCCATCGTGCGCGCGGTAGCGGGTGATGACCCGCTGGGCGGGCTGGCGACTGAGTTGTGCACGGAGGCCCTGCGGATCGACGCGCCATGCGTGGCGGTGACGGACGACGGTCGACTCTCCGTCCTCGAGTTGTTCCACGGACCAACGGCCGCGTTCAAGGATTTTGGTGCGCGCTTCCTTGCCGCCTGCCTGACGCGAGTC
>JAEUJK010000751.1 GCA_016794735.1 Gemmatimonadota bacterium
CGCGATCCGCCCGCAGATGAAGCCGAACAGGGCGAGCATGACCACTCGCTCGACCTGCACGCCCCAGTCGAAGGCGCCATACTGCAGCACGTCGCGTGTAGGCACCGCGGGCCACAGCTTCGAGCTGGCGATGACAATTCCCAGGTACTGCACGGCCGCGACGACACCCGCGCTCCACGCGACACGGCGATCCCACCGGATGCAGGTCCCGACGAGCGCGAGGAAGTAGCCCATGAAGGTGACGCGTCCGTTGACCGCGACACTCGGGTTCCCCTGCACGAGGTCGAGGACGTGCAGGAACGACACGAGGGAGACGTCGCCGATGGCCGTCGCCATGGACCACCACACGGGGCACTCCCCGCGGCGCGTCATCACCAGCATGGCAAACGCGAGGATGAGGCACCCGACGTTCACCGGGACCGCGCGGACGTAGTCGACATGGCCGGGATCCACGATCACGAGGATCAGGCCAAGTCCGGCCAGGACGGACATCAGGGCAAACCGCGACCGGGCCACGCGATGCTCGGCCTGCATCGCGAGGTCCGATCGATCCGCCTCGCCCTGCCACACATTCCGCCACCAATCCAACGGCATCACCTCGACCAGAAAGGGTCGTCGTCCCGGTACTTCCTGTGGACGACTTAACCCTCCCTGCCGTTCCGGCCCGGGGGTACGAGGGGCGGACCGGTGATTTCGACCAGTAGCCCCTTGCCGGCCGGGACCGTGATCGTGTCCCGGGTCCCCCAGCTCCCGGCCTCCTGGAAATCGCGGACGGCGGGTGCCCGGAGGCGTGCACCGCGCTCGGAGATCCCCAGGGCCCGCCAATTGATGCTGAGCCTGACGGTCCGCGGCTCCGGCGACCAATTCCCCAGGGCGACGAGGGCCGCGCCCGACTTCTGGTAGGTCGTGGCCAGGACGAGGGAATCCCCGGTCGTGACCGGGGTGTCGGGGGCCCACCACCCGGACATGCGCGTACCCTGCATCCCGAAGGTGTCCCAGAGGGCCCAGAGGGGGGACGGGTCGCCGGACCACGGCATCCGGTTGGTCATCCCGAAGGTCATGCCCCGCCAGGGGTGGCCCCCCTTCTCCAGCATCTCGCCCATCAGGCCGAACGGGATGCCGGACAGCTCAACGAGCCAGTAGTCGGGCTTGCTGTTGTAGTCGAAGTACTCGCCGAACCACAGCCGGTTGATGAACGGAAAGTGCTCCAGGTACAGGTTGGCGCTGGAGGCAAAGCCATCGCGCACGTTGAACTGGTTGGCGCTGTGGAGGTCGATGAGCCCGCGCCGATTCCCCTGGTCGAGGACGCGCCGCACGCGTTTCATGGTGGTGCGATCGAACGCCACGTCGTCGATGTACAGGCCGTCGATCCCGACGTGTTTCACCAGCCAGTCGAGTCCCTCGATGTAGAAGTTGTGCCACCGGGAAACGCCGCTGGTGACGAGGGCGGCGTCGCGGATCTCGGCGACATGCCACGCCGAGAGGTAGTCGTCGCCGCCATGTTCCATGAGCCACGCGCCTCCCCCTCCCGGCCCCTTCGCCAGCACCTCATCGCCTAACGAGCGCAACGTCCACAGCTCGGGGGCGTGGTTGGTGATCTCGCGGACGGTGTAGTAGATCTTGGCCTGCATCCGCCGTGCGTGGGCGCTGTCCACGTACGCCCGCATCTGCCTGGGTTCCAGGAACGGGTAGTTGATCCACGGGTTCACGCGGTTGGCGTGGTGCACGTTCACCGTGTTGGCCCCCCGCCTGGCGATGGAATCCACCGGGACAAAGGCGTGGAAGTAACGGGTGGCCCACTGCGCGTCGGTGTCGATCGTCTTGAACGGCGTGAACGCAAACCGCACGTCGAAGCGCAGTTCCTCACCGGCCGCCATCGTTCGCTGTCCCGCATAACACGACAGGCGCACGACATCGTTGGCCCCAGCCTGTGGCGCGCCGCGACGCGCGCGTTCCCGGGCAGCCGGAACCGTGTCGGCCGTGATGTCGCAGCCGCCGCGCCCGCCGTTGCCCCACGACCGGGGCAGGAGCAGGGGCTTGGACAGGTAGAAGTTGGTGTTCAGCGGTCGCACGTAGTCGGCGTCCTTGAGCGTCACCTGCACACCGACGTTGACGTCCCCCAGCCAGACGGCGTCCTGGTTCTTTCGCGCGACGTCCCACGTCCAGTGAAAGGTCGCCGGCCGCTGGCCCCCGGGCTGGCCGAGTCCCATCATGTAGCGGGCGGCGTCCGCGCGGAGTGGCACCTCCAGGCGCACGTCGCCTAACGACACGGCCGAGCGGGCGCGGAGGCTCACCGCATACTCGGCGGTCCCGTCGAACTCCAGCGATCCCCGCACGTCCATCGACAGGGTGTCACTGGCGTGCGACACGCTCCATGTCGCCACGCCCTCGCGCGCGGGGCCAAAGGCGATCGGGTCGCGGCGCCAGGGAATGCCACGGCCTGCGGCGTCGGTCACCTCGAGGCGCATCGGCGCCGCCAGGAGCGTGCGCGGCGCGCCATTGGTGCTCGTCACGCTCGGCGTGAAGGTCGAGGTCACCTGCTCGGGCCACCCATCAGCGCCGACCGTCAGGCGACGGCCGAGGACGCGCACGTCACGACCCTCCCGTGTGATCGCGGTGAACGGCGCGACCACCGCATCGTTGGCCGCGAGCTGCGAGTTCAACCACCGCAGGCGCGTGAGCCGGCTCGGTTCGTCGTCCCCATGGTTGACGGCCACGGAGGAACCGAGGGTGATCGCGACCCGCACCTTCTGCGGCCGCACCCCCTCGGCCCCAATGGTCACGTCACCCTCGTACACGTCGGGGGCAAGGGCCGTATCGAGGTCGACGCCAAACCAGAGCGGCTGCACGCGACCCTGCGCAACGTCGATCGCCTTGCTGAATCCACGTCCGGCCCAGTCGATCCCCTCGACGTTGAAGCAGGTGAGCGCCGAGCGCGGGATCACCCCACCCTTGCGACCACGCAGCTCATCGATGGTGACCGCGAGGCGCGGGAGGGCCGCCCGATGCGCCCACACCCCGACCTGGAAGGTGTAGTACTCGCCGCGATCGGCCGTCCCCTGGTGTGCCTGGAAGGCACCGTTCAGCGCCCACCGTTGGGGGACCTCGTCGAACATGCGAATGGGCCGGTTGCGATCCTCGCTGAACAGGAAGAACTCGGCCCACGCGTAGCGTTGGCGGAGTGCGTCGAGTTCGCTGCGCGAGGCGACACGTTCCATGTCGGTAAAGGCACTGAAGCCGTCCGACGATTCGAAGCGCAACACGTCCGCCGCAGGCAGTTGTCGATACCCGCGGAATCGCGCGTTGTCTGGCGTGAGCGAGTTGCGCAGGAGCCACTCGCGTTGCGGGGCGTCATCCGGCGCGCGCCACGTCAGCTTGGGATACGGGGAGCGAAAGGTCCCGGTGTACGGGAGGTAGTAGATGTAGTACGTCCCGGGGACCGTGGGCGGCTGGAAGACGATCTCGCCAAACTCGCGCGTGATCTCGAGCCGCGCGGCATTCACCACGCGACGATTCGTCGCCGCGTCGATGACCACCACCTGGACGTCTTCCGGCGCCTTGTCCCGCCGGCGCCAATCGAGCCGGGCCAGGACGGCGTCTGATCGGGTGGTCACCTGGACGACGGCCCGGTGGTTCCCGAGCGAGTCCGGTTGCCATGGTGGCACCACGGCCTGGGCGTGAACCGAGGTGTGGGCGATGGCGAGGGCAATCAGGCAGCGGCGCATTCCCCAAGATGGCCCGGCCGATGACGACGCGGAACAACCGGTCACGACCCCGTGCGTCCCGTCCCATGGGGGTTCCCGTCGGCGAAAGAAGCCGGCATGGTCGTGTGCACCGCGCGGCGACTCGCGCAATCACGCCGGGTTTGGCGCGACCGCCCTCCTCCCAGTCTCATGCCCTTTCCCCGCATCGTGCCGCTCGTCGGATGTCTCGCGGCGTTCGTCCTTGGTTGTTCGGCCGCGGGCTCGCAAGCGCCACCCGCGCGTGTGGACGGACCGGTGGACGATCGCGCGCGCGCCGTGCTCGAACGCGACGCCACACGATTGGTCGAGTTCCGGCGCGACCTGCACCGCCATCCGGAAACCTCGGGCAACGAGGCGCGAACGGCCCGTGCGGTGTCCGACGAATTGCGTCGCCTGGGGCTCACCGAGATCCGGTCGAATGTCGGCGGATTCGGCGTGGTCGCCATCGTGCGTGGTCGTCGACCAGGCCCGACCATCGCGTATCGCGCCGACATGGACGCCGTCGCATCCACCGCTCCCGACCCGGTCGACTTCCGGTCGGTGAATGCCGGCGTCCGGCACATCTGCGGCCACGACATCCACACGACGATCGGCGTGGCGCTGGCGGGGATCTTCCAGAGCCTGCGGGATTCACTGGTCGGCAACGTGATGTTTGTCTTCCAGCCCGCGGAGGAACGCGCCACCGGGGCCAACGCCATGCTCGCGGCCGGCGTGTTCACCGCCGATCGCCCGGCCGCGGTGTACGGCCTCCATACGGCGCCATACGAGGCCGGGCTGCTGGGCACCACCCCAGGGCCCATGATGGGCGGCCGCGATCGCTTCACCGTGTCGCTCACCGGCAGTGGGGACCTGTCCGCGGCGACCAACTTGGCGTTGCAGGCGCTGCAGCAGGCGGGCACGGTGCCGCCGGACCTGGCCTTCACCAACCAACCCATCGACTTCATTGCGATGTCGCTCGCACCGCCGCAGGTCGCCGCGGGCCAGGCCACCATCACCGGGACGGTAACCGTGGCCGCGTCAGCGTCGCGCGCCCGCGTACAGGCGCTCGTGACGACCGGACTCGCGGCCTTGGTGCCCGCCGGCGTCAGCGTGTCGGGGACCTACCAGGCCAAGTGGATCGCCGGCGTCACGAATGACACGGGGCTCACCACCCGGGCAACCGCGGCCATCCGCGCGCGACTCGGCGCCGAGACGGTGCGTGCCGTGACCGGGATTGTCCCGGCGTTCAGTGAGGACTTCGGGTCGTTCCAGGGCGTCGTGCCGGGTGCGTTCTACTTTCTCGGCGTGTCCAACAGCAGTCGCGGGTGGGTGGGGATGCCGCACGCACCGGAGTACGTGGCGGATGAGGCGGCGATCGCCGTTGGTGCGCGGGCGATGGCGGCGGTGATCCTGGACCGGCTTTCCACCCGCTGAGGGGCGCCGGGATCCCCGGCGCCCTTGTGCGCGTGCGCGCCTAACGATTCTGCGGCGGGGCGTCGGGCACCCGGCGGAACCACGCGCGCCCGGCCATGTCCAGCTCGACCCCCTCCACTCGCCCGGCGGCCCCGATCCGGAACGCCACTGGCACCGGTGGCAGGACCGGCGTGTCGAACCGCACGCGGAAGGTGTCGAAGTGCCAGTGTTCCAGGGTCCCCTGCCAGGTGGGTCCAAAGCCCAGGTGCAGCGTGCCGCCCCGGTCGGTGATCACGACATCGCCATAGAGCGAGTCCGTATACGTCCCCACGTATCCGCTGTTCGGCAGGGACGGCTTGGTCCCGGTGACTCGCTGCGGGCCCCGGGCCGCCGCCTCGCGCGCGCGTGCCCGCGCCGCCTCGAGGCGCTTGAACCCGTCGCCGGCCCAGTCCTTCGACGGCACCTTGAGGTGCATGTCGAACACCTGGTGGACGAGGGCCGTCGGCAGTCCCGTCCCGTTCATGTTCGTGAGGAGCACCACCCCAAGGCGTTCTTCCGGCATCATCGCGACCAGGGCGGTGAAGCCGTCGACGTTCCCGCCGTGGTGCACCATCATGCGGCCGCGATAGTCCTCGAGGAACCAACCGAGTCCGTACGCCTTGAGGTGCGTTTCGGGCATGCTCTCGCGCGACGCCGAGTCCACCCGGATGACGGTTTGCGCCTGGTGCATCTCGTCGGCCATCCGCGCAGAGTACAGGCGGCGACCGGCGTACTGGCCCCGCCCGAGCTGCAGGCGCACCCACTGCGCCATCTCGACCACGTTGGAATTGATGGACCCCGCCGCCCCGGCATTGTCGATGTTGCGCCACGGGATGGTGCGCAGCGTGTCGTTCACCTCGGCGTGGGGCGTGGCCTTGTTGGCCACGGCCTCCAGCCCGCGGATCGTCGTGGAGCTGGTCGCCATGCCCAGCGGCGTGAAGATCCGTTCGCGCACGAAGTCGTCCCAGCTCTTCCCCGAGACCTTCGCCACGACCTGCCCGGCCGCGATGTACATGATGTTCTGGTAGCCGAACTGCGAGCGGAAGCTCCACGACGGCTCCAGGTAACGCACGCGCCGCACGATGTCGTCGCGATCGAACGGCGAGCCATACCAGGCCAGCTCCCCGCGGGCGAGGCCGCTGCGATGACTGAGCAAGTCGCGGACCGTGAGGTCGCGCGTCACCTTCGGGTCGAACATCTGGAACCCGGGGAGGTAGGTGCCGGGTGACGCATCGAGCCCGACCTTCTTCTCGTCGACGAGCATTGCGATCGACGCCGCCGTGAACGCCTTGGAGGACGAGCCGATCGCGAAGATCGTGCGCTCGGTGACGGGGTCCGGACGGCCAAACTCGCGAACACCGTAGCCACGCGCGTAGATCACCGAGTCGTTGCGCACGATCGCCATGGCCAGCCCGGGGACCTTCCATTGGGCAATCGCCGTGTTGATGTACGCGTCGAGGCCGGGATACGGCTCGCGCCCCTGGGCGCCTGCTGCCAGGGCGGGGAGCAGCATCGCGCCGAGACCGCGGCGCATCCATCGCTGCGCATGCATTGCCGTCATACGCACCTTCACATCCGTCCACCGGTCATCGCACATGGGAGCTGTCACTGGGGCTGGGAGTGTGTCTGTCATCGCTGGAAATACATGGGCCGCGCCGGCTGCGGGTCCGGATACAGGCGCGCCGCATCCCTCCCGCTGTACAACACGCCATTCAGCATCACGCGATCGATGCGACGCGAGTTGCGGATGTCGACGAGCGGGTTGGCGTCGAGGATCACGAGGTCGGCCAGCTTCCCCGCCTCCAGCGAGCCGAGCTGGCGCTCGAGCCCGAGGTACCGCGCGGACGAGATGGTGGCAAAGGTCAACGCATCGAGTGGCGAGAACCCGCCCTTCACGAACAATTCGAGTTCCCAGTGCTTGTCGAGCCCGTGTTGCTGCCCGTGCCCGCTGCCGTGCAGCGACACCCCCGCGGCGGCGAGCTTCTTCAGCTCCGCGGCCATCTCGATGGCGTAGATGTCGTCCTCGAAGAAGTGCGTGGGGCGGCGCCCGGCCAGCATCTGGTCGCGCCGGAAGAACTGCAGGACCTTCGGGTCCTCCCAGAGCCGTTCCGACTGCCGGTACAACGTCTCGCCCTGTGGCCCGTTGTACGACACGATCAACGTCGGCGTGTTGCCCGCACCACTCGTCGCCCACAAACGCGTGACGTCGTCCTGGATCGGCGTGAGGCCAATCGTGTGCTCGAGCCCGGTCACGCCATCGAGCAACATGGTGAAGTTCATCGGCGGATCCACTGCCGTTTCGGCCACCACGTTCACGCCGAGCGCCCGCGCGGCTTCGTAGAGCTGCTGGCGAGCGGCCCGCCCAAACTGCACGTAGTCCTTGAGCGCCGTGGCCCCGTGGTCCTTGTTGAACCGCACGATCTCCTCGGCGTCGGCAAACGAGGTGATCGGACGGAAGATCTTCGGTCGGTAGGTGCGCAGGCCGTAGATCGGGTTGCCGGTGGAGAAGAGCCGCGCCCCGGGAATGGCCCCGCTCCGCTGGAGGTCCGACACCAGGAAGTCCTTGTGCACGTTGCCGTAGACTTCGTACATCGTGGTCGTGCCGTACGCGAGGTTCGCCAGCAGCCCCTGATGGCGCTGCTCCACGGTGTGCAGCGTGGAGAGTGACGGGTTGTAGTGTGCGTGGGCATCGATCATCCCCGGCATCACCGTGCGACCGCGCAAGTCAAAGACGCGCGCCCCGGCGGGGATGCGCACGGAAGGACCGACGGCCGTGACCGTATTGTCCGTGATGAGGATCGTCGCTCGTTCGTGCACCGTGCGCCGCGCGTCCATCGTGATCACGCGCGCGTTGGTGAGCGCCGTCGTCCCGGTCGGCCGCGCCACGGGGAAGTCGAACGACAACTCGGTGCGCGAGGGCGTGCCACGAGCGGCCGCGATATCGGTCACCGCCTTCTCATAGAACCCGGTGCCCCGCGTCCATTGGACGCGGGTGCCGTCGCGCGACCACCCGAGATACCCGCCATCGTTGGCGTCCACGCGAAAGGCCGGTCCCTGCTGGTCGTACGCGCTGATGGTGACCGTGTGGCCGGCAAACGCGAACGGGGTCACGAAGCTGCGCTGGTACTCGCGGAAGGCCACCCAGCGCCCATCCGGCGACACATGGGCGGTCACGGCATTCGGGAAGGCATACAACGTCTCGCGCCCTTCCCCGTCCACGCGCACGCGGCGCAGGTACAGGGTGTCGCCGGCAAACTCGGTGTAGTACAGGCGTGCCCCGTCCGGCGTGAAGCTGACGCCGGGTGGCTGGCCGGCAATCCCCATGTGGGTCGACCCCACGGTGGAGAGCCCCGCGACCCGTCGTTCGGTGCCGTCCGGTCCACGCAGCATCAGCTCGAAGGTGAGTTGGTCGTCGATGGAGGTGGCGCCGCGTCGCAACTCCTCGGTACCACGCACGTACGCCAGCGACCGGCCGTCCGGTGAGAGCGCCAGCGATCCGTATTGCGACGGCACGCGCGTGAGCCGTTGCGGGGTCCCACCCGCGAGTGGACGCGACCAGACCGCACCGAGCGAGTCGTCGTCCCACGTGGCGTAGTACAAGGTGCGTGACGCCGGGTCATAGACCGGGCTCGCCTCGTGCGCCGCACTGTTGGTGAGGTTGGTGCGCTGGGTTCCTGCCATGAGGTGCAGGTCGCCTAACGCTTCGTAGACCACACCACCATCGACCGCAATGCCGAATCGGTGGGAGCGCGTGCGCGCCGTGCCGTTGGCCGGCACCGGCACGGGGAACGCGAGGCGTTGCGACAGCTGTCGCTGCACCGGTGCCTGGAAGGGGATGTCGCGCACCACGCCGGTTCGCGTCTGCACTGCCAGCAGGCCGCCGTCCCTCGCCAGCACGATCTCGGATCCATCGGGAGTGAAGCTCATCTGCGGCAGCGCCCCGTATCCCGTCCCCGCCCCGGCTTCCTGTCGATCGCGATCGAGCCTGGGAAGCAGCACACGTTCGTTCCCCGTCGCCAATTCACGGAGCACGAGCTGCGTCGCCTTGTCATCCCGATGCGCGTACGCCAGCCAGCGACCGTCGCGCGACAGCGTGGGAGCAAACGCACCACCGGGGCGCGCGACGACGTTCGAGGTCTCGCCGGTCGCCAGGTCGTACGTGCGCACCTGGAAGCCGGCCTGGTACACCTCGCCGGCAGGGATCGAGAAGTAGACCTTGCCACCCGACTCCACGAAGTGCGTCGGAGGGTTGAACACGCCCGGACGCACGAACTCGAGGCGATTCCCCCAGGAGTCCAAACGAACCGCAGAGAATCGCGCGCCGAGGTCCATCACGGTGGCGAAGAACGCCCGACCATCGGCGGACCACGAGCCCCCGGCCGTCCATTGGGTTCCCTTGGACACCTGCTCCACCTGGTCCGTCCCCCGCGCAGCCACCCAGAGCGCATTCGTCCCGCTGCGGTCGGAGGTAAAGAGCACGCGCGTGCCATCGGGACTGTAGCGCGGTTGCATGTTCCAGCTGTTGCCGCGCGTCAGGGCGCGCGCTTCGCCGCCAGCCAACGGCATCTCGTAGATGTGGCCCAGCAGGTCGAAGGCGATGGACCGACCGTCGGGCGACACGTCCACGTTCATCCACGTACCACGCGTCGCGGTGAAGTCGAGTCGCGGACCGGGCGTCCGAACGGTGTCGACCTTCCAGCCTTGGGCAATCAGGGACGCTGGGAGGAGGAGCGGAACGAGCGAGGGGATGAGTCGTCGCACGGGGGCCGGGGCGAGGAAGGTCCCAAGATGAGGGGCGTC
>JAEUJK010000753.1 GCA_016794735.1 Gemmatimonadota bacterium
GGCCGGTCCCCACGTCCTCACCATTCGACGACCCGGCTATCGTTCGCTGACGACGGAAGCGCCGGTGACCACGGATCTCGTCGAGTTCGCGCTCGAACGTGTCCCCGCGCAGCTCGAGGAAGTGGTCGTGCGCGACTCGGCGACCGACCCGCTGGCCCGCGGGAAGCTGCACGACTTTTACGAACGCAAGCGACACGGCATCGGTGCGTTCCTGCTGCGTGGCGTCTTTGACGAGGCGCGAAGTCCCCGGACGTCGGAGATCCTGAGTCGACACGTTTCGGGGCTGCGCATCGTCCCGAGCCCGTGCAGCTCGCAAGCCTTCGTGGCCACCACGAGGTTCAGCGGCGCCCTCACGCGCGGCGCGTCCGTCCAGGTCTGCGGGCGCGGGCTGTCGCCCGCGATCTGCCTCGTGAACGTGATGCTCGACGGGATCGTCGTGTTCAATGGCGCACCGGGCCAACCGCCCTTCGACGTGAACTCGCTCCAACCCGGGGAGATCGCCGCCGTGGAGTACTATGGCGGCCCCAGCCGCATCCCGGCGTCGCTCAATGCCACGAGCGGGGCGTGCGGCCTCGTCGGGATCTGGACTCGTTAGGCCCGGGGGCGATCGCACCAAGGGGTACGGGACGTCGCGAGCCAGCCAGAGGCCGGCACTCCCGTTCGCCGCGGGCGTCCAGGTGGGATATGATCAAGGCAACCCCACCCCGTCCGCATGACCTCCGTCGACCTTCCCGCGGCCCTTGCACGTGTCTTCAGCGAGCTCTCCCACGGTGCCCACCACCCGCGCGGGAGCTTCGTCCTCAACTCGGGTGATGCGGGGTTGTTGGCGTCGTTGGACACGCTCACGGCGCACGATGCGTCGCAGTCGATCGCCGGCGGCGCCACCGTCGCCGCCCACGCCCTGCACCTGCGGTATGGCCTGGGCTTGATGAACCGCTGGGCGACGGAGGGTGGGAATCCGTTTGCCGATGCCACCTGGGATGCCGCGTGGCGCACCTCCATCGTGGACGACGCCACATGGCGCGAGATCCGTTCCGGCCTGCGCGAGGAGTGCGATCGGTGGAGCGCCGCCCTCAAGGCACCGCGTGAAGTGCAACAGGTCGAACTGTGCGGAATGATCGGGAGTATTGCCCACCTCGCCTATCACCTGGGGGCCATCCGGCAAATCGCGACCTCAACCCGCGGCCCGCGCGAGGGCACCTTCCACCAGACGTAGGGCGAGGGGCTCCTGGCGCCACCCCGCAACCTTTCCGGCGCCAGATGTATCCAACGAATGACCCCACACCTGTCGCTACGTCATGGGAAGCGCTGGCGCGCTCGATGCCTTCACCACGGAGATCGGACGGACGTACGCCATCGAGCGTGAACTCGATGGCGGCGGCATGTCGCATGTCTTCGTGGCGATGGATCCCGACCTGGAGCGGCGCGTGGTGATCAAGGCGCTGCGCGCCGACATCCTCGAGGGGGTGTCGCGCGAGCGTTTCCGCCGCGAGGTGCTGGTGAGC
>JAEUJK010000827.1 GCA_016794735.1 Gemmatimonadota bacterium
CGTGATCCCGTGACCTACCTCGCCTGCGCGGCCTTCCTTGCCTCGCTCGCGGCACTGGCGTTGTACCTGCCGGCCCGCAAGGCGGCCAACGCGGGCCCGATGCGCGCGCTCCGCAGCAACTAGCCTAACGATCCCCGCGCCCGGCGCCGGGGCCGCGGAGGATCGTGCCCGGCCGCGCGCCGGTCACGGCCCCGTCGCGCACGACGGCCACCCCCGCCACGAAGACGTGCGGGATGCCCACCGGGTACTGGTGCGGGTCCTCGAAGGTGGCACGATCGGTCACCAGCCCGGGGTCGAACACCACGAGGTCCGCGACCGCACCGGTGACGACGCGCCCGCGCCCGGCAAACCCCAGCCGGTCCGCCGGCGCACTGGTCATGCGGCGAATGGCCTCCTCCAACGTGATCACGCCGCGTTCCCGCACGTAGCGTCCGAGGACCCGCGGATAGGTGCCGTAACCGCGCGGGTGCGGGGAGTCCTGCCCAAAGGCGGAAAGCGCGCCATCGGACCCGATCATGCCGAGCGGCGAGCGCAGGAGCCGCTCGATGTCCCCTTCGTCGAAGGAATGGAAGATCGCCCCACATCCCCCGCGGTCGACCAACTCGAGGATGAGGTCGGTGATCGCGTCGGGCGTGCCGGTCACCCCTCGCGCCCGGAAGACGGCCGCGAGGGTCTGTCCCGCCAGGGTCGAATCGAAGCCGCACCGCGAGAGCTGGAGCTTCTCCGGGTCATTGGCGAATCGCATCTCGACAAACGCCTGCATCTCGCGGCGAATACGCGACCGCAGCGTGGCGTCGCGGAGCCGGGCGGCGAGGCTGTCGTTGGCGCGCGCCCACGCCGGCACGATGCTGGAGATGCTGGTGTGGGACGCCGTGTACGGATACTGGTCGAAGGTGACATCGAGGCCCTCTGCGCGCGCCTGCTCCATCATCGCCAGCGTCTGCTCGGTGCGACCGTAGTTGCGGCGACCACCGACCTTGTGATGCGAGATGTGCACCGCGATCCCCGATTCCCGGGCGATGCGGAGCGTCTCGTCCACCGAGGCGCGCACACTGTCGTCCTCGTTGCGCATGTGTGAGGTGTAGATCCCACCATGCGCCCGCGCCGTGCGGGCGAGGGCGACGAGTTCGCTGGTCGGTGCGTAGCTCCCTGGCACATAGAACAGGCCGCTCGAAAGGCCGAGGGCACCATCGCGCATCGCGGCCCCGGTGAGCGAATCCATGCGGGCGAGTTCCGCCGCGCTGGCCTCGCGGTTGTCGGTGCCCAGCACGGCCCGGCGAATCGAGCCATGCCCGACGAACAGCCCGACGTTGAGCGCGGGACGCGCCGCCGCGAGCGAGTCGAGGTAGGGGGCGAGCGGGAGTGGTGAGGAGCCGTCGTTGCCGTCGACCACCGTGGTGATCCCCTGCCGCACGAGGTTGTCCGCGGTCGGGATCGTGAGGAGTCGCTCGCGCGCGTGGGTATGTGGATCGATGAACCCAGGCGCCACGACCAGCCCCGTGACATCGAGGCGTTCACGCGCGGACGCGCTCGCGAGGTCGCCGATGGCGGTGATGCGACCATCCCGGACGCCAACGTCGGCGCGTTGGCCCGGTGCGCCGGTGCCATCCACGACAGTCCCTCCCGCCAGGACCAGGTCCAGCTCCGGACGGGACGACGTGCAGGCCGCGAGGCTGAGCGCCCAGGCCAGGCGAACGGTGGAGCGAAGCCGGCGGGACATGCCTAATGAGATGGAGCAGCCGCCGCGCGGATGTCGGCGGCGATGCGATCGATGTCGTAGCCGGGGTCGCAGACGGCGTGGTCGATGCGCACGCCATCGGGCGACGGTTCCACCCACGCGACGGCGATCAATCGCGGGCCGTCCCACGCACCCCACGCCGTCCCCGACGCATTGGCGGGACGCACCAGGGCCAGGGCCCGGGTGGCTTCGGCGTTCAGGGGACGCGTCGCAAAGGTGCTGAGGGTCGTGGGCCGCGGCGTCGACGGGACTGGCACCGGCTCGGGCTCGTCCATGGGCGCGCGATGCTCGCGATGCCGGCGCTCCCACCGCTTGCCGGCCCACCGTCCGGCCCCGAGCCCCGCCACGCCGCCTAACGCGCCGGCCCCGATCACCGCCGCCAGGAAGGTCGCAAACGCCTTCTCCATCTCGCCGGTGCGAAAGCCGGTGGCGAGGACCTTCCAGACCGTCATCGCGGCG
>JAEUJK010000867.1 GCA_016794735.1 Gemmatimonadota bacterium
GCGCACGGCGCGCGCGAACGCATACGGCCACCGCACGCCACGCCACCGGCACGTTGCCGTTTGTCCATCCGGCCCGGTCGTGACCTCGACCTCCGCCGGCTGCGACCACAGTTCCCCATGGTCCGGCAGCGCGGTCCCGCCAACCCCCTTCACCCAGGTCGGCACGCGGCAGGGGCCCACGGTGGGAAAACACTCGTCCCAGCCGCCGGTGTCGGCCGTCTCGATGTACGACGCCCCCTCGACCCCCGGCGCCATCGGCAACACGTCGCTCTGCCACAGCCATTGCCGCCCGGCGAGCCACAACTCCGCCAGCTTGCCGCCTAACGAAGGGATCACCAGCACCGACGACTCGCCGGCCCGAAGTTCGATGAACGGGAAGTCCCGGGGTGCCGGCAACACGGGCGGCCGGCGACGGAGGAACGGGAGCCTCACGTCCCCGGCACGCCCTCGCCACGCGTCGCCAGGATCCGCGCGACCGCCGCACCAATCTTGTTGTTGGGCGTGCTCGCCCCGGCCGTGATGCCCACCGTCACCCGACCCGGCGGCAACCATCCCTCGGCGTCTGCCTCCACATGCGCCACCCCCGCCACCCGGTAGTGCAGCCGACGCGCCACGGGATCGATCCCCTCCGCATCCTCGATGTGGTAGGTCTGCACATGCTCCGCGCACAACGCCGCGAGCGAGATCGTGTTGGACGAGTTGAAGCCGCCCACGACGATCATCACATCGGGCCGCTCGCGCAGCAGCTCCACCACGGCATCCTGCCGGTCCTGCGTCGCCGAGCAGATCGTGTCGAACGTGCGGAAGGCATCGGCGCGATACTCCGCGCCAAAGGCCGCCTCCATCGCCTGGCCAACACGTTCGCCAATGGCCAGCGACTCCTTCGCCAGCATCGTGGTCTGGTTGGCCACACCCATGCGGCGGAGGTGTACATCAGGGTCGAATCCCGGGGACACCGCCTTCGCGAAGCGCGCCATGAAGGCGTCGCGGTCCCCATGCCCCTGCCGCGCAATCTCGGCCAGGTAGGCCATCACGATCTCGGCCTCCGACATGTCGCGGACCACGAGGTACTGCCCACCCGGGTACTTGAGGACCTGCGAGGCGGTGGCGCGCGTTTCCTCGTGATACCACTTGCCGTGGATGAGCGCGGTGCGCCCGTCGCGCGCGTATTGCTCCACGCGCTTCCAGACGTTGAGCACCGACCCGCACGTCGTGTCGACGACGATGCACCCGTGGCCCCGCAGCGCCTGGAAGTCCGCGTGGGTGACCCCAAAGGCGGGAAGGATCACGACGTCGGACGGGCCCACGGCGTCGTAGGCAAACCGCGGCGTGCCGTCAGTGGCATCCGGCCGCGGCTCCATCACCTCGATGCCGAGCTCGCGCAACTTCGCATTGACGTGCGGGTTGTGGATGATCTCGCCCAGGAGCCACAGTCGCCGGTCCGGAAACCGCCGCCGCGCCTGGTACGCGTAGTCCACCGCGCGCTCGACGCCGTAGCAGAACCCGAATTCCTTGGCGAGGCGAATGGTCACGTCGCCGACCACGAGCCGGTTGTCGTTGGCGCGCAGGCGGTCCACCAGCGCATCGGCATACGCGGCATCGAGCTCGCCCTGCACCATCGCGCCGGCGCCGAGCCCCTTCCGGAAATACGTCTCGGATGGCTCGCTCATGGGTCGCGCCCCGCAAGGGCCGCATGGGCCTCCGCCTCGGTCATGCGATACGGCGCCAGCAGCTCGATGAACTCCGGCGGCCACGGCTTCGAGCCCGCATGGTTCGCGGTCGCACACACGAGGACCAGCGAACCCAGCGCGCGCCGTCGGCCCCCCTCGCCGATGAACTCGTAGGCGATCGTCAACGACGTGGTCCCGACTTTCGGGATGTAGACCACGACGGTGAGTTCCTCATCGAGGATCGGCGGCGACTCGAACTCGAGGTGCATCGCACGCCGGGGAATCGTGAAGTCG
>JAEUJK010000873.1 GCA_016794735.1 Gemmatimonadota bacterium
TCCATCTCCCAGGATGGCGACCTGACCAAGCGCCTGACGGCAACGTCGCAGGACGAGCTGGGCGACCTGGCCGAGTCGTTCAACTCCTTTGTGGCGCGGCTCGGTGACATCGCGAAGGGCATTCGCGGTTCCTCGGCGAACGTGGCCACGGCATCGCGCGAGCTGTCGTCCGTGGCGGATGACATCTCGTCGGCCGCGCAGTCCCAGGCGTCCTCGCTGGAACAAACAGCGGCGAGCATGGAACAGATCACGGCGACCGTCAAGCAGAACGCCGAGAACGCGGGCCAGGCCAGCCGGCTCGCGACCACGGCGCGCGAAGTCGCGGACAAGGGCGGACGCGTGGTGGGTGATGCCGTCGGCGCGATGAGCGAGATCAACCGCTCGTCCAAGAAGATCGCGGAGATCATCACCACCATCGACGAAATCGCCTTCCAGACGAACCTGCTGGCGCTCAACGCGGCCGTGGAGGCCGCCCGCGCCGGGGCCCAGGGGCGCGGCTTTGCGGTCGTCGCCGCCGAGGTGCGGTCGCTGGCGGCACGCTCGGCATCTGCGGCGAAGGAGATCAAGGGCTTGATCCAGGAGTCGTCCAGCAAGGTCGAGTTGGGGACCCAGCTCGTGAACCAGTCGGGCCAGACGCTCGAGGAGATCGTCACGAGCGTGAAGCGCGTGACGGATATCGTCGCCGAGATTGCGGCCGCGAGCCGCGAGCAGAGCGTCGGGATCGAGGAGGTCAACCGCGCCGTCTCGCAGATGGACCAGATCACGCAGCAGAACGCGGCGCAGAACGAGGAGTTGTCGGCGACCGCGGGCACGCTGTCTGGCCAGGCCCGTGAGCTGGATGCGCTGGTGTCGTGGTTCAAGCTGGAGCACGGGTCGGCCGCCGCGCCGAGCCGTGCCATCGAGGCGCCGGTGGGACGTGCGCCGCGCGCGATGAAGCGTCGCGGCACCGAGTCCTCGGGTCCCGTGCGTGAACAACACGCCACGAGCGCTGCGGCAGCGGCCGAGGCCGAGCTCGACGGCTTCGTCGACTTCTGATCTCACGTTCGTTGCACGCCGCCCCCATGGCTGACGTTGTCCCGTTTGGCCCGCCCGTCCTGACGGACCGCGAGTTCGCGTTCCTGCGGGAGCTGATCATGCGGGCCGCCGGCATCCACCTCACGGACCAGAAGCGCTCCCTCGTCGAGGGGCGCCTCGCCCGCCGCCTGCGTCACCACGGGTGGCGGGACTACGGTCCGTATGTGGAGTTGCTGCGGGACGGCGACCCGAACGAGACGGAGTTGCGTGAGCTGATCAATGCGGTCACCACCAACAAGACGTCGTTCTTCCGCGAGCAGCACCACTTCGACTACCTGCGGACCGACGTCTTCCCGGAGTTCAGCGGGCGATCGTTGCGGATCTGGAGCGCCGCCAGCTCGACCGGGGAAGAGCCGTACTCGATCGCGATGACAGCGCGCGACGCGCGCGTGAACGTGGAGATCCTCGCAAGCGACATCGACACCAACGTGCTGAACACGGCGCGCATGGGCGTCTACAGTGAGGAACGGGTGGCCGACCTGTCCGCTGACCTGCAGCGCCGGCATTTCCTGCGCGGGGAAGGCGACAAGGCCGGGTTCGTGCGGGTGCGGCCCGAGGTGCGGGCGATGGTCAACTTCCTCCGCATCAACCTCGTCGAGGGGTCGTGGCCAGCGACGGAACTCTTCGACGTGATTTTCTGTCGCAACGTCATCATCTACTTCACGCGCGAGACGCAGGACGTCCTCTTTCGCCGGTTTGCCGAACGGCTCAAGCCGGGCGGCGCGATGATCATCGGGCACTCGGAGAACCTGTCCTGGTTATCCGACCTGTATGAGCCGGTGGGGAAGACCATCTATCGCCGCGTGGGCGGTGCCCCGCGGCGCAGCCACGCGACGCGCAAGACGCTGGAGTCGATGCGCATCGTGCCCGCGGCGCCACCGCCGCCGCCCCCGCGCCCGGTCGTGCGCATCGAGGCCGGCGGGGTCCACGCGGCCAAGTCGGCGACGGAGATTCGTACGGTCCTGGGCTCGTGCGTCGCGGCGTGTGTGTACGACCCGGCCATGCGGGTCGGTGGCATGAACCACTTCATGCTTCCCTCCGGCGAAAGCGCGGACCGTCCGGCCCGGTATGGCGTGCATGCGATGGAGCTGCTCATCAACCAGGTCATGAAGCTCGGCGGCGAGCGGAGCCGGTTGCGGGCCAAGGTGTTCGGGGGCGCCGCCGTCATTCGCGCCCTCAAGAGCGGGGCGGACGTGGGGCGGAAGAACAGTGAATTCATCCGGTCGTTCCTCGCGGCCGAGCGCATCCCGATCGAGGCCGAACAACTCGAGGGCGACCAGCCGCTCGAGGTGCGGTTCCAGACGGATACGGCGCGCGTACGCGTGCGCGCCATCGACGACGTGCGCGGCGCGGCCGTGTTCAAGTCGGAACAGCGCGTGGCGGCAACGCCGGCGCCGAAGGTGGCACCGGTCTCGGCCGACGACCTCGAGTCGGTCCTCTTCTAGGTATCAGTGGAGCACATGAACGCACCATCCGCGATCGAACCCGAGCTCCTCCGCGCTCGCGCGCTCGCCCTTCACCAGAGCGTGCAGGAGGCGCTGCAGCAGGAGTTCCGTGAATCGCTGCAGGACCTGGGGCAACTGCGGTCCATCCTCGGGGACGCGACGGGCAAGCTCAGCGCGGCCTTCCAAACGATGATCCACCAGGCGAAGGCGCAGCGTG
>JAEUJK010000003.1 GCA_016794735.1 Gemmatimonadota bacterium
GTGCCCCGCATCATGGCGGCCGTGCGCTCGCGCAGGAGCGAGTCGAGGTCGGTGCCGGGAGCATCGGGCGGGCCGGTGCGTTCGTACAGCTGGTGGCCCACGGCGTCATCGGCGCTGGCGCGCTTCAGGCCGGCGCCATCGAAGCGCGCACCGACCACCGTGATGTTGTCCGGCCCGCCGAGTTCGTTGGCCAGGTCCACCATGCGCTGGCAGGCCGACAGGAGGTCGCGCTCCTCGCGCACGCAGCGCGCGATGTCGTCCCCCTTCACGAGGCCCGACAATCCGTCGCTGCACAACACGAGCACGTCGTCGCGCCGCACCTGCTGGTGGGTGAGGTCCACCTTGATGTGCGCCTCGGGGCCCAGCGCCTGCAGGATGATGTTCTTGCGCTCCGAGTGCTCGGCCTGCTCCTCGGTCATCTCGCCGGCTTCCACGAGCTTCTGGATCAGCGACTGGTCCTTGGTGAGCTGGCGGGCCACGCCGTCGCGAATGAGGTAGGCGCGTGAATCGCCGACCTGCGCAATGAACAACGTGTCGCCCAGGAGGCCGGCGATCGTGGCGGTCGTCCCCATCCCGCGCACCTCCGGGTGCTCGGTGGCATACCGGTAGATGACGCTGTTGGCGGTTTGGGCCGCGCGCTCGATCGCGTCGACGAACGGCTCGGTGCCCGAGGCGCTGGCCCCCGACCACTCGTCGCGGAGCGAACGGAGCACCACGTCCACGGCGGTGGCACTGGCGAGCTCGCCGGCGGCGGCGCCCCCCATGCCATCGGCCACCATGAACAGGAGGCCACGGGATCCCACACGCTGCTGGACCGAGGCGTCGAAGTCGAGCGGCTGCCCGGTCGCGAGGTCGGAGACGAGGAAGGCATCCTCGTTATGCTCGCGGGTCCGTCCCACGTCGGAGACGGCATACACCTCGACCATGATGGAGCCGCCTTCTCCGCCGCCTTGCAGGCGCGCCGCCTTCACCTCAATGGGGGTCTTCATCCCGCGAGGTCAGGCGAGGTCCACGCGCATCACCTTGCCGGCGAGGGACATCCGCTGTCCACTGGCCACCCGACGCGGACCACGCACCGAGACTGCCACGCCATTCCGGCTTCCCACGTCGCGCACGGAGATCGTCCCGTCCTGGGCGCAGGTGATCGAGGCATGGCGTGCACTCATCGTGCGGTCAAACGCGAACACCCAGTCACCTTCCTCCCGCCCGATGAGAATGGAACGGCCCGGCCAGAGGTACATCATGTCGCGGACGCGCCCGTCGGCGCGCAGTTGCTCGAGGACGGCACAATCCCGCCCGGGCACGATGGAGCCGAGCTGGGTCTGGTCAGCGAAATAGGTGCCGTCATCCACCCAGCGACGATAGCGGATCACCTGCGATCCCAACAGCAGGACGTCGCCGTCGTTGAGCACGGTCTCGGTGGTGAGGAACACGTAGAGCGCCCGGGGCGCCCCCACCGGTTCCACGTCCACGCCGTCCGGCCCCAGCGAGAGGGTCGCGCCGTCGCCGCCCGCGTGCCCATCGCCCACAAGGATCTCCACGCCGTCGGTCGTGACCGTCGCCGCATCGCCGTCGAGCGCGATCACGCGCGAGGCGGTGCCGGCGGCGTCCAGGATGGTGAGGGAGGCCCGTGACGCTACCTGCGGAATGCCCCGCGGCACCGTGCCGCCCGGGCCGGGAGGACCGCCCCCGCCGATGCGCGTTCCACAACCGGCGCAAAACCGGGCCGTCTCATCGGTACGGATCGTTCCGCAGGTTCGGCAGAAGGTCAGCGTCTCGTCCGTGACGATCGCCATCCGAACACCACACCGGGCGCAAAAAGGCACGCCGACCCGGTTGGCGTGCCCACAGCTGTCGCACCTTCCGAGCATCGGGGGGAACTGCGCCCGCCCCGTGGTACCGATGATCAGACCTGGCGTGGCCTCGCCACACCCGGTGCAGAAGCGCACACCCGGCGACAGTCGCTGATTGCACTTCGTGCAGGATGCCACGGTGAAAAGCGGGGGAAAGTGGACACCG
>JAEUJK010000011.1 GCA_016794735.1 Gemmatimonadota bacterium
CCCGCCGACGCGACCAGCGGGGCCTTGGTCCACTCCCGCTGCCCTAGTGAGGCGATGCCGGCCATCAGGACGATGAACCCGTACGACAGCAGGAGCACCGCGTTCCCGCCGCCCGACGACGTCACGAACGGCGCCAGCAACGCACCGCCAAAGCCCACGTTGAACAACGACTGGTCATCTTCCCGCCAGGCGAGCGCCGCCAGCGTCGCCGATGCCAGCGCGGCCAGCGCGAGTACCCACCCGGTGCCAATGAGATGCAGGCGTGGCCCGGCCCCCCACGCCACGACGTGCACGATCGCCAGGGACAACGCGAGCAGCGCATTCCCGTATCGCGGGCTGTCGCCGCGCCGCACACGCCAGCCGAGGCCGGCCACCACCGCCGCGGCAACCAGGCCGAGCACCACGCGAACCGTCGGACCGATGTACCCGTTCCGGATTGCCCAGCTCAGCAGCGCACCGATCCCCATGAGGATCGTGAGCGAGGCGAGTCCGATGGTGCCGTAGCGACCCACCAGTTCCTCGAGACCCCGGCGCTCGACCATCGGCGTCGGAATCGTACGTTCCGGCGCGGGCGGCGCTGCGACCGAGGGAGACGCGCCTGCCGCCGGGGCCGGGGCCGGGCTCGCCAGCCGCCCCATCACCTCTTCCCACGTGCGGGCCGGCGGCAGTCCCTGCGGACGCGCGTCCCGGGCCGGGGGCGGCGCGGGCTCAGGCGCCGGCTCGCCCGGCGCACGCATCGAACGGATCGACTCCCGTAGCTCGGCAAGCTCGCTCTCGAGCCGCCGGGCAGTCGCCTCGAGCGCCTCAAGACGCGGGTCGGGACTGGAAGTCATTGGGACGGTGTGGGTTGGCGTCAAAATGACAGGGCTAGGACCGGAAAAGGAATCCCATGAGCCCATGATTCCGGGGTCAGATCGACTAGTTTTAGGGCAGTCTCCTTCAAGGACATTTCGTGGCCAAGCCCAAGGTGCCGGCGCCGACCTCCTTCGAGTTCGAGGAAAACGGCATCACCTACACCTGCACGCGTGAGGGCCCGGACAAGTTCATGGCCGACGCCTGGTGGTGGTTCAGCGTCTCCTCGGCGGCTGACCGTCAGCGGTATGCGCCGTTCCGGGCCGAGCCCGGGGACACGCCGGCGAACGTGCGTCCGCGCATTGTCGCGTGGTACGCTGCCCTCCTCGAAAAGCGCGCAACCCCGACCACGCACTCGTGGGGTCAGGGGCGTCCGCCGGCCAACGCGGCCGCCAAGACCGAGAAGGCCGCCGAGCCCGAGATCGAAGAGGAGTAATCGAGCGAGTCGCCGGTCACCCCGGCGACTCGTGATCAGCCGTTCAACTCGCGCCGCAGCTCCTGGCGCGCCTCGTCGATCAGCGCGCGGATCCGATCGCGCAGCGCCGGAACATCCTCGAGGGTGAGACCCTGGGTCTCGATCGGCGCCAGCACGCGGACACGTGCCCGCGAGCGCTGGAAGCGAAAGGTGCCCTTTGCCATGGCGTTTCGTGTCCCGGCGACCGCCATCGGGAGGATCGGCGTCCCCGTCTCCACGGCGAGGCGGAAGGCGCCGTCCTTGAACGGCAGCATCTCGCCTTCCCGGGACCGTGTGCCCTCCGGGAAGATCATCACGCTCACCCGCTTGGCGAGCCGGTCGCGCGACGCCGCCATCGCCTCGACGATGCTGCTGCGTTCCCCGCGCCGCACCTGGATGTCGCCCGCCATCCGCATCATCCACCCAAAGCACGGGATGCGGAACATCGTCTCCTTGGAGAGCCACTTCATCTCCCACGGCAGGTGCGAGATGAGGAAGATGTCCGCGTAGGACTCGTGGTTGGACACCGCGATGTACGGCCGGCGCGGGTCGCGGATGAACGTGCCCGAGGTGTCGAAGCGCCACAGCGGGTTGAGCTTCACCGACGTGACCCCAAGCAGCCGGAACATGCGGCCGGTGACATACCGTCCGCGATCGAACGGCGTCGTCACCAGCCAGACGGCCGCAATGACCGGGGTGCCGAGCAGGACGAGCACCACGGTTTCCGTCCACGCCCATGCGTTGAGTACGGTGGCGATCATGCGTGGGGGGCCCAGATCTTCTCGCCGTCGGCGTACGGCACGCAGGGATCGAAGCGTCCCGGCGCTTCCACATACCGCAGGGCCTGCGTCATCCCGATCTCCGAAGTGAAGTATCCCGTGAGCACCAGTTCCTTGACCATGCGGAACCAGTGCCTGGGCTTGTCCGATGGTGCATCCTTCATCGCCGCATGTTGCTCCGCGTCGAGCGCCTCGAGCACGCGCGTGCGCAGCTCGGTCGGGGCCGCCATGAACGTCGTCCCGCCCGCCGCGCGCACCGCCTCGTCGAGTGTCCCCAGGCCCGTCCGGAAGATGGTGGCATCTTCGGGCGTGTAGGCATCGGTGACCATGAGCGCCATGAACGCGCCCGTCTGCGCCGCCTTGGCGCCCGGCGTATCCGTCGTGGGAATGATCCCCTCGGCGATCTCATCGAGCAGCGCGATGTCCGCCACACTGAAGGTCCCGATGGGCACCGCCGACGAACGTTCGCGCCCGCAGGCTGCGAGCAGGCCGCTGCTCCCCACCAGTGCCACGCCGCCGAGCATGCCAACGACGCGACGGATCGCCTCGCGGCGTTCCATCACAGGTTCGGCCATCACAGGTCCCTCCGGTTCAGCGCCGTCACGGCATGATCCGCCGCGCGCGCCGTGAGTGCCATGTAGGTGAGCGAGGGATTCTGGCACGCCGCCGAGGTCATGCACGACCCGTCGGTGACAAACACATTCGGCGCGTCCCACACCTGGTTCCACGCGTTGAGCACCGACGTCTTCGGGTCGCGACCCATCCGCGCCGTCCCCATCTCGTGGATCCCCATCGCCGGCACGTACGAGTCATCGAACGTCTTCACGTCGCGCACGCCGGCCGCGGTAAGCATCTCCGCCATGTCGTTCATCATGTCCTGCCGCATGAGGCGCTCGTTCTCGCCCGTGGCGCAGTCGATGGCCAGCACCGGCAATCCCCAGTGGTCCTTCTTGTTCGCGTCCAGCGTGATCTGGTTGGCGTGGTTGGGGAGCATCTCGCCGAACCCGGTCGCACCGATCGACCACTCACCGGGTTGCGTCATCGCCGTCTTGAACGACGCGCCGATCCCGAGTTCCGCGACCGCGCGCTCCCACCCGCGACGATTGGCGCTCCCCTGGTAACCAAACCCCCGGAGGTAGGGCCGCTTGTCGCCAAACAGGTTGCGGTAACGCGGAATGTAGAATCCCGTGGGACGACGACCGTACACGTACGTGTCCTCCATCCCCTCGATCACGCCGCGTGCGCCACAGCGGAAGTGATG
>JAEUJK010000014.1 GCA_016794735.1 Gemmatimonadota bacterium
TCGCGTTCACGTCCAATAGAAGCGGCGGGAACAACGACGTCTTCCTGATCTCGGCCGCCGGCGGGGAGCCCCGGCAGCTGACCTACCACTCGGGGGACGACCAGGCCCTCTACTTCACGCCCGATGGCACCGCGATCGTCATGACCTCGTCGCGCGGCCCGCTGGCCTGGGGTTCGCCGCTCTACCGCCTGCCACTCGACGGCACGATCCCGACCCCCATGGCGATGGACATCGGGCGGGCGGGGATGATCAAGCAGGATGCCACGGCCGTCGCCTTCAACCGTGTGTTGCCGACCTATTGGCGCAAGGGATATCGCGGCAACAACTCGGGCGACCTCGCCGTGCAGGACCTGCGCACCGGGGACATCCGCGAGATCACGGACACCGACCTGCAGCAGTACAAGGGCCACGTGAACGACGTGCACCCGATGTGGGGCGCCGACGGCAAACTGTACTTTGCCTCCGAGCGCGACGGCACGTTCAACATCTGGAAGATCGACCCCGCCGGTGGCAACGCGCAGCAGGTCACGCGTCACACCGATGACGGCGTGCAGTTCCCCGCCATCTCGCCCGACGGACGTCGCATCGTCTACGAGAACAACTTCGAGCTGTGGACCCTCGACGTCGCGAGTGGCCAGTCGCGCAAGGTGCCGATCACCCTCGCGTTCGATCCCAAGGAGAGTGACACGCAGGTCGTCACCACCAACCACCGGGCCGATGGCTTCTCCATCGCGCCGGATGCCAGCGCGCTTGCGGTGGACTTCCATGGCGAGATCGTGATCGTGCCGGTCGAGGCCGGGGTGGGCGACAAGCTCCAGGTGACCAACTCACCGTGGCGCGAGCGCTTCCAGGCCTATGCGCCCAACGGCCGCCACCTGGCCTACATCTCCGATGAATCGGGCGAGGAGGAAGTGTGGGTCACCGAGATCGCCACCGGCACGAAACGCAAGCTCACGACGCATGAGTCGGTAAAGGCTGACCTCACCTGGGCACCCAACTCGTCCAAGGTCGCATACACGGCGGCCAACCGCCTGTTCGAGGTCGACGTGACGGGTGGCGCGCCGCGCGAGCTTGCGTCGAACCCGGCGGGTGGTTTCAGCAACGTGTCGTTTGTCGCCGAGGGCAACTGGCTGGTCTACGTCAAGCGCGATGACGACCAGAATGCCGACGTCTTCGCCTTCGACATCGCCGCGAAGCGCGAGTACAACCTCACGCAGAACCCGTTCAACGAGACCAGCGCGCAGCTCACGCCGGATGGGCGCACCCTGGTCTTCAGCTCGAATCGCGCCAACGGTGTGGTGCAGCTCTTCGCGGTCTCGCTGGCGCGGCTCACGGAGGACCCGAACGATCCGCTGGTGCGGGCGCGACGCACCGGGGGCTCCGGGCGTGACAGCAGCGCCGTCGCAGGGCCCAGTGCCCTGCGGATCGACCTCGAGGGCATCGACAAGCGTGCCGTGCAGGTCACACGCGGCGGGACCGCGGTGAGTACGTTCTTCCTCTCGCGGGATGGACGCACGGTGTACTTCTCGCAGGGTGCAGGTGGCGGTTTTGGTGGTGGCCAGCCGCCCGCCGCTGGTGCCGACAACCCGGACGCCGGGTTGTACTCGGTGACGATTGATGGCCGTGACCGGCGCCGCGTGGCGCAAGGTGTCTTCACGCAGATGGTGCCGAGCGCAGAC
>JAEUJK010000017.1 GCA_016794735.1 Gemmatimonadota bacterium
CGGGGCGACGAACCGGGGCGGTGCGCGACGACCCGACGGGCCACCGCGACGGACGGATATTAATTCTCGATTAGTCGCGTGTCGCGCGGGTGGACAGCTTGCCCGCGTGGCCGCACGTATCCGGGGATGCGACGATCGATCCTCCTCTGCGCCGTCCTGTGCGCCGTGCCGGTCCCCGCACAGGAGCTCGTGGCCCGCCCAACACCGGCCGGCGCCGCGTGGGTCCGCCGGACCCTGGCCTCCCTGACCCTCGAACAGAAGGTCGCCCAACTGATCACCGCGGACCTGCAGGGATGGTACACCTCCACGGACGATCCCCGGTCGTCGTGGTGGGTCTCCCTCGCCCGCGACCACGGGATCGGGTCGTTTGTGTTCTACGGAGGCACACCGCGCGACGTGGCGGCGATGACCAACGCCCTGCAGCGGGTGGCCAAGGTGCCCATCCTGTTTGCGGGCGATTTCGAGGGTGGCCCCGGGCAGCAGGTCAACGGCGCCACCGAGTTTCCGGCGAACATGGCATTCGCCGCGGCCAACGACACGGCCCTGATGCAGCGCGCGGCGGAGATCGCGGCGTTCGAGGGCCGGGCGATGGGGATCCACCTGACGTACTCGCCCGTGGTCGACATCGCGTGGCGTCCGGAGAACCCGGTGGAAAGCGTGCGCTCCTTCGGCGGCGACCTCACGGTGCTCGGCGCCATGACCCGCGCCTATGTCCGCGGCTACCACGCCAACGGGATGCTCACGACGGCCAAGCACTTTCCGGGGCGCGGCGACGTGAGCTACGTGCCCGGGCAACAGGTGTGGCAGTGGAACGGCAAGCCGACGGGGCAGGTGATCGCGCAGGATTTCGCGGCGTTCAAGCTGGCGATCGATGCGGGGGTCGACCTGGTGATGACCGAACATCTCAGCGTCCCGTCGGTGACGGCGAGCCAGTTGCCTGCGAGTGTTGAGCCGCGACTCGCGCGCGCGTGGCTGCGCGACTCGTTGGGGTTCCGCGGCCTCCTGACGACCGATGACCTGAACTACCCGCACGTCATGGAGCGCTTCGGCGAGACCGAGGTGGCGCTCCGCGCCTTCGAGGCGGGGCACGACGTGGTGCTCAAGGTGCGTAACCCGCTTTCGGTGATTCGCGCGATGAGCCAGGCCGTGCGCCAGGGCCGGATCACCACCGCGCGGATCGATTCGGCCGTGACCAAGGTGCTCACGCTGAAGGCGCGATTGAACCTGCATCGCAACCGCTATGTGCCGGAGGCGCAGGTCCCGGATCGCGTCGGGATCCTCGGGCACTGGAAGGTCGCGGGTGAGGTCGCGGATCGCTCGCTCACGCTGCTGCGGCACGACGGTGGGCTGCCGGTGTCGCCCGACGTGAAGCGCGTGGTGCATGTCTCCGTGGTGAAGGGGGACGGGGACCCGGTTGCCCCCTCGATGGGGACGCGGATGGCGACGGCCTGGCCCGACGTGCGCGCCTTCATCTTCCGCGAGCGCATGGACTCGGTGACGCTCGCCGAAGCGACGGATTCCGTCGCCGCGGCCGACCTCGTGATCTTTTCCCTGTTTGTCCAGCGCGACCGCCTGGGGGAGGCGGCCCCCCTGCGCGAGCGTGACGTGGCGTTCATCGAACGGACGGCGGCTGCGAAGCCGGGGCGCGTGATCGTGATGTCGTACGGCAACCCGCACCTCATTCGCAAGCTGCCCAACGTCCCCGTGTTTCTCGTGGGGTATGGGGAACGCGGGTGGTTCGGCAACCAGGAGATCTACGTCGGTTCCTTCCTGCGCGCGGTGCGAGGGCAGGCGGAGATCACGGGGCGCCTGCCGGTGCGTGTGTCATCGCAGTACCCGCTGGGCTTCGGCGTGCAGATGGTGCGCAAGAAGTAGCGGCGCGCTGCTCAACGCGCGGGTCCCCGCGAGACGTTATCCGGCGGGTTGAGGACGGAGCCCACCAGGCGAAGTTGGCGGAGCAGTCGTCGGCCTTCGCGATCCGGCAATACGGTGAGCGCCGTCGCGGTCGCGTCGACCAGTGCGGCATCCGTACCGATCACCGTCGCAACGCGCGACGAACGCACCCCATGGCCGGTCGTACGGTCGATGATGTGGGATTCCCGGCGTCCGTTGACGACCATGAACTGCTCCACAGGGCCGGATGTCGCGAGCGCAGCGTGCGCAAGGCT
>JAEUJK010000055.1 GCA_016794735.1 Gemmatimonadota bacterium
GGTCGAGTCCTCGTCGTAGCGCGCCGCGCCGACGGGATACACCGAGCCGGTCGAGATGAAGATGTAGCGACCGACGTTAGGCGCGAGCAGCCGCGCCGAGTCGCGCACGTGCCGGGGCACGTAGCCGCTGTTGTCGATGACGACGTCCCAGGAGCGACCCTTGAGCGCGTCCAGCTGCCCGTCCCGGTCCCCCGTCAGCGTCTCGACATTCGGAAAGAGGTCTGCGTTGCTGCGACCGCGGTTGAACAGGGTGACCTGGTGGCCACCGGAGATCGCTCGGCGCACCATGTGCGGTCCGATGAACCCGGTCCCGCCAAGGATCAGGACCTTGAGCGGGGCACGCCCGACGATGGGCCGCGAGGGAAGGCCGAGGTAGCCGGCGGCGAGCAGCCCGGCGGACTGCCCGAGGAAGGTGCGTCGATTCGTCATGCGGGCAGTATGGCGTGCCTCACGACCAACCGCCACCGTCACCTGCCCACGTCCCGCCTGCGCGCGCGGCGTCCTACCACCCGCTTTCCTCGAGAAACGGTTCGTGCACCTTGTCGAAGCACGCCGCGAGATCGATCGTCAGTGCGGGTGCGTGCCCCGCTGGATGCCACGCGATCGAAGCGTCATGCACGCTCGGCCGATCGCTGTCCGGCGTCCAACGTTCGATCAGTCGCGCGTGTGGATCGACGACCCAATACTGCGGCACGCCTTCGTCGAGATACATTCGCCGCTTGGTGATGCGATCGTATCGCGCGGTCAACGGCGACAGCACTTCGACGGCCAGCAGGAGCCGCGGCACGCGGTCCCAGTCGCGCGCGACCTTGCCAGTCATCTCGAGCGGCACGACGTAGACGTCCGGCTGTACCCTCCGACGAGGGGAGTACTCAACGTCAGAGGGCGAGATCATGACGAGCCCCAGTTGGTGCGGACGGAGAAACGCCTCCAGTCGCTCCGCCAGCAGGAACACGCCACGCTGATGACGCCCACTCGACGAGGGGCTCACCAGCAGCTCCCCGTCGATGACTTCGTAGCGATTCCCGTCTTCCGGAAGCTGGCGGACCAACTCCGCCGTCCATTCTCCCGGCCGAACGTCGGGCAGCAATAGAGGCATGGCCATATGCTATCCCCCTCGAGAGGACCCCGGCAACCGAACATGCGCCGAGGATGCGCCTGCTGGCCGAGCGACGCGCGACCCGGCGATTTCGGGGCGTATCATTCTGTCCCCAGCGGCCCGTGGTTGTCGCACGCCTTGCCCGCGCGCGTGACGCGAGTCCATGATCCCCACTCCCGCTTCACCCCGCCATGCCGGTTCTTGATGTCCGCGATCTCCAGAAGAGCTTCACCTCTCCCGAGGGCGAACGAACCACGATCGTCGACGTCCCGTCCTTCTCGGTGGAACCGGCCGAGCATGTGGGGCTGCGCGGTCCGTCGGGGTCCGGCAAGACGACGTTCCTCAACCTGATTGCGGGCATCCTGCAGGCCGACCGCGGGCAGATCCTGATCGACGGCCGCGAGATGACCGCGCTGTCCGAACCCGGGCGCGATCGGCTGCGCGCCGAGTGCATGGGTTATGTGTTCCAGACGTTCAACCTGCTCCACGGGTACACGGCGCTGGAGAACGTTGAGCTGGGGATGATGTTCGGCCGCGGCGTGGACACGCGCTACGCGCGGGAG
>JAEUJK010000088.1 GCA_016794735.1 Gemmatimonadota bacterium
CGGGTGGAGCGGCTCGGGATCATCTTCCTCGACGAGATCGACAAGATCGCGAGCCGGGCCGGGGATCGCACCGGGCCGGATGTCTCGCGCGAGGGGGTGCAGCGTGACCTGCTGCCAATCGTTGAGGGATCCAACGTGCAGACCAAGCACGGGATGGTGAAGACCGACCACGTGTTGTTCATCGCGGCGGGCGCCTTCCACGTGAGCAAGCCGAGCGACCTCATCCCCGAGCTGCAGGGGCGCTTCCCGATCCGGGTGGAGCTGACCGCACTCACCGAGGGGGATTTCGTGCGGATCATGACCGAGCCCGAGAATGCCCTGACGCGGCAGTACGTCGCGCTGGTGGAGTCCGAGGGGGCGTCGTTGAGCTTCACGGAGGATGGCATCCGCGAGATCGCCCGGATCGCGACGCAGGCGAACGTGCGCATGGAGAACATCGGGGCCCGTCGCCTGCACACCGTGATGACCACGTTGCTGGAGGACGTGCTGTACACGTTGCCGGACCGGGGCACCGAGCCGATCCTGGTGGATGCGGCGATGGTCCGGGACCGGCTCAAGGTCGTGCTCGACGACGAGGACTTGCGGAAGTACATCCTGTAGGCGAGGGCGCGCGCACCACTACCCCGGGCGTCGCGCGCCCTTAGCTTTCGCGCTTTCCTGCGCGCCCCTGTCCACGACGGCCATGTCGCACCGCGACTTCCTCGCCATCCCCGACTTCTCCACGGAAGAGCTGCACGCGCTCTTTGTCCTCGCGGAGCGGATGCGCGCCGGCGCCTACGACCGGCGGCCGCTGGCCGGGAAGTCGCTGGCGATGATCTTCATGAAGGCGTCGACACGCACGCGCGTGTCGTTCGAGGTGGGCACGTGGCAGCTCGGCGGGCACGCGCTGTTCCTGTCCCCAAAGGATGTGCAGCTGGGCCGCGGGGAGCCGATCGCCGACACGGCGCGTGTGCTCTCGCGATACGTGGACGGCATCATGATCCGTACCTACCGGCACACCGAGGTGCAGGAGCTGGCGCTGCACGCGAGCATCCCGGTGATCAACGGGCTCACCGACCTGCTGCACCCGTGCCAGATCCTCGCGGACGTCCTGACGATTCGCCAGCACCTCGGGCCGGAGCTGCGCGACAAGGTCGTGGCGTGGGTGGGGGACGGCAACAACGTGGCGAACTCCTGGATCAACGCCGCCGCCCGCCTGGGGTTCGAGCTGCGCCTGGCGTGTCCCGCGGGGTACGAGCCTAACGCGGACCTGCTGGCATCGGCGCGATCCCGCACGAAGGTGACCGTGGTGCGGGACCCGGCGGAAGCCGTGCAGGGGGCGCACGTCGTCAACACCGACGTGTGGGCCTCGATGGGGCAGGAAGACGAGCAGGAGGCGCGGCGCGCCGCGTTTGCCGGGTACGTCGTGGACCAGGCGCTGATGCAACGCGCGCAGCGCGAGGCGATCTTCCTGCACTGCCTCCCGGCCCACCGCGGGGAGGAAGTCACCGCCGAGGTGATCGACGGACCGCAGAGCCGGGTGTGGGACGAGGCCGAGAACCGGCTGCACATTCAGAAGGCCATCATGGCCGTCCTGATCGGAGGAGAAACGTTGTGACGTTGTCCATTGGCGACCTGGCCCCGGCGTTCACGCTGCCTGACGACACGGGAACGCCACGTGCACTCGCGGATTTTCGCGGGCGGCTGGTGGTGCTCTACTTCTATCCGCGGGCCGATACCCCTGGGTGAACCATCGAGGCGTGCGCGTTTCGCGACGCCTTCCCTCGGTTCGAGGGACTCGATGCGGTAATCCTCGGCGCCAGCCCCGACACGGAGGCGGCGCAGGCGAAGTTCAAGGCGAAGTTCGGGCTGCCGTTCATGCTGCTCGCGGACGCGGACCATGCGCTGGCCGAGTCGTACGGGGTGTGGAAGGAGAAGTCGATGTACGGCAAGGTGTCGATGGGGGTGGAACGCACGACCTTCCTCATCGATGGCGAGGGGCGGATCGCGCACATCTTCCCGAAGGTGAAGGTGGACGGGCACGCCGAGGAGGTGTTGGCCCAACTCGCTGTCCTCCGCCAGGGCTGACGCGGCGGGAGCGCTTCACGGGGAGTGGTTGGTGAGGCAGATTGTAACCACTCCCCGAGCCCATTGTCCCAGTGACCGACACCGCCGCTGCCCCCCTCCGCCGCACGCCGTTTCACGACATCCACGTCGCGCTTGGCGCGAAGATCGTCCCGTTCGCCGGCTATGAGATGCCCGTGCAGTACCCGACGGGGATCACGGTCGAGCACAAGGCGGTGCGCGAGGGATGCGGCCTGTTCGACGTGTCGCACATGGGCGAGTTCCTGGTTCGCGGGCCGGGCGCCGTGGACTTCGTGAACTACGTCACCACCAACGACGTCGCGAAGCTGGCCGTGGGCCAGGTGCACTACTCGGGGATCCTCAACGAGCGCGGGACGTTCGAGGACGACTGCCTCGTGTACCGTGAGTCGGACCGCATCCTGATGGTGGTCAACGCCTCGAACGCGGCGAAGGACTTCGCCCACATCAGCCGGCACCTGTCGCGCTTTGATTGCACGCTCGAGGACATCAGCGAGCAGATCGCGTTGCTGGCCCTGCAGGGGCCGAAGGCGGTGTCGGTGCTGCAGCCGCTCACCGACGTCGCGTTAGGCGACATCAAGTACTACCACTTCGCGCGCGGGACGGTGGCCGGGGTCCCGGGGGTGTACGTCTCGCGCACCGGGTACACCGGGGAGGACGGCTTCGAGCTCTACTTCCCGAATGCGCATGCCGCGACGATCTGGCAGGCCCTGATGGCCGGTGGGCAGGTGACGCCGGCGGGGCTCGGGTGCCGCGACTCGCTGCGCCTGGAGATGGGGATGGCGCTCTACGGGAACGACATCGACGACACCGTGACGCCGCTGGAAGCCGGGCTGGCGTGGATCGTCAAGCTGGCGAAGGGGGACTTCGTCGGGCGTGACGCGCTGGTGCGCCAGAAGGAAGCGGGGCTCACGCGCCGCCTCGTGGGCTTCACCTTCGCGGATCGCGCGATCCCGCGCCACGGGTACCCGGTGTTCTGCGGCGGGGCGCCGTCCGGCGTGGTCTGCAGCGGGACGATGAGCCCGTCGTTAGGCATCCCGATCGGGACCTGCTACCTCCCGACGGCGTCGACGGCGGTGGGGAGCACCTTCGAGGTGGAGATCCGCGGCAAGCGCGTGGCGGCCACCGTGGTGAAGCCGCCGTTCTACACGCAGGGGTCCCACCTGTAGGCCGGAGCCCGATGCGTGTCGCGGTGTTGACCATCTCGGATGCGTGCGCGGCAGGAACGCGGCACGACGCCTCCGGCGAGACCATCGTTGCGTGGCTGGCGGACCGTGGGGAGTGGACACTCGCGCACCGGGCCGTCGTGGCCGACGACTCCGTGGCGATCGTGCGGACGCTGCTGGCGTGGTGCGACGAGGACCAGGCGGATCTGGTGCTCACGACCGGAGGGACGGGGCTCTCGCCTCGCGACCTGACCCCCGAGGCGACCCGCGCGGTCCTCGACCGTGAGGCGCCCGGGATCGGCGAACGGATTCGGGGGCTTTCGCTGGCATCGTTCCCGCGGGCAGCCCTTTCCCGGGGCACGGCGGGGGTCCGTGGGCGCACCCTGATCGTGAACCTGCCCGGATCCCCGGGTGGGGTGCGCGATGCCCTGGCGGCCCTGGAGCCAGTGATCATGCACGCCGTGCAGATCACCCGCGGGGCGGCGACCGACCATTCCAGCGCCATGGTGACCGGATGAGCCGATCGGCGGATCGAGAGGCGAAGGTCCTGGTCACCCTGACCGACGTCGAGCCGGCGGTGCGGCTGAACGCCGCATTGGAGCAGGCGGGGGTGGAGACCGCGGTGGTTTCCCCGCTGGACGACCTCCGGACGGCGCTCCGGCGCGAGCGGCCGGGGGTGGTGGTCTTCTCGGGCGGTCTGCTCGAGCCCCACGTCCTGGCGATCGTCCACGACCTGCTCTGGGAGGGGGTCGTGGCGGTGGGATTCCTCGAGGTGCACGACCCGGCAGTGGAGGCGCGGCTGCGCGCGGTCGGATTCTCCGAGTTGTGGGCCAAGCCCCTGGCGATCGAGGATGTGGCGGCCGGGGTTCGTCGACTCCTGGAGCGACAGCGCCTGTCGCGGGAGACGGGGCTGATCGGCGAGTCAGACGCGATGCGCGCGGTGCTGGTGCAGGTGGAGCAGATCGCTCCCGTCTCGAGCACGGTGCTGATCGAGGGGGAGTCGGGGACCGGCAAGGAGCTGGTGGCGCGTGCGGTGCACCTGCGGAGTCCGCGGCGGAACAAGCCGTTCATCGCGGTGAACGTGGGGGCGCTCCCCGAGACCCTGCTCGAGAGCGAGTTGTTCGGCCACGAGAAGGGGGCGTTCACCGGTGCGGCCGAGCGTCGCCTGGGGCGGTTCGAGCTGGCGCACGGGGGGACGATCTTCCTCGACGAGATCGGGGAGATCCCGCCGTCGACGCAGGTCAAGCTGCTGCGGGTGCTCGAGGAGCGCGAGGTGACGCGCGTGGGCGGCACGACGACGATCCCCGTCGACGTTCGCGTGGTCACAGCGACTAACGCTCCGCTGCGCGAGGGGGTGGCGAGCGGTGCGTTCCGGGCGGACCTCTTCTATCGACTCAACGTCCTGCGGATCTACCTGCCCCCGCTGCGGGAGCGGCGCGAGGACATTCCCACGCTCGTGCGGCGTTTCGTCGCGGAACTCTCGCAGGCGCACGACCGGCCCTTCCACGGGATCTCGGCCGAGGCGATGCAGGTGCTGGTGGACTACCCGTGGCCGGGCAACATCCGTGAGTTGCGGAACCTGATCGAGAGCATGGTGGTGCTCAGCCCCGGGCGGGAGATCGGGGCACAGGACATTCCACCGCAGATCCGGGACGGGGGTTCACGACTGCTGCCGGTGCCGATTGGGCCGGTGATGCGTGGGCAGGCCGGGTCCGACGGTCGCGAGTTGGAGTTCATCCTCCGCAGCCTGGTGGAGCTCAAGCTGAATGTGGAGGAGCTGCGCCGTCGGATGGACGACGTGCAGCTGGCATCGGCCGAGCCGTGGCTGGGTGGTGCGCCTGCGGATCGTTGGGTTGGCGGGTCGCGTTCGGACGATTTGACCGAGCCCAGCAGTAACGTGGCGGGGATTGCGCCGCGCAGTGGGGGAGAGGAACCGCCGGTGCCGATTCGCGCGGGGATGACGATGGCGGAGATCGAGCGTGCGGCGATCGAGCTTACGCTGCGTGCGACGCGGGGGAACCGTCGTCGGGCCGCGGACGTGCTGGGGATCGGTGAGCGCACGCTGTACCGGAAGATCCGGGAGTACGAGGAAGGCGGGTCATCGGTCGTTTCGGACGATGAAGCTCAATCTTCGTCGTAACAGCGTGGTACGAGCGGCACTTCTTGTCCTTGAAATTGATTCGAGCGATCCTCATCTTGACCGCGAGAATGGGGCCTTGTACAGGGTGGGGGCGAGGAGTAGGACCCTAAGAGCGCGCTAATGTAGTCGTCCCTCACCGGGCATCGAGGAAATACGCGTGGCGCAACCACAATCGTCGCCGCTGATTGCCGGGAGTGTGCTCCCGATCAAGCGTGCTGAGGAGCTTTTGGCCACGCTGCCTGGCGTGATCGCCGCGCGGATCATCGCGGGTGACACGGGGGCCGTCGACGAGATCCACATGTTGACGACGGCGGACGTGACGCCGAAGCAGACGGTGCGGAACGTGGAGAGCGCCCTGATTGCCCACTTGGGGATGCGGGTGGATCACCGGAAGATTTCGGTGGCGACGACCGTGGACGGTCGGAAGGCGACGGCGGCGCCCCCGGCGCCCGCGCCTGCGGACGTGAAGGCGACGCCCGCTCCGGCGGCTCCGGTAGTGGCGGCGACTCCTGTGGTGGCTGGGGGTGAGGGGGTAGAGGCGGTGGCGGAGCCCGGGGCGCTGGGGAGCCTGCGGCGGTCGTACTATTTCGAGGATGTTGAGGTCAGTCGGTCCCGGGCACGGGGGCTGACCTGTCGCGTTACTCTGGCCCGAGGCGGCAAGTCCTTCACGGGAGAAGCCGAAGGCACGGAGAACGAGCGATCCCGGGTGGAACTGGCGGCGCGGGCGGCGTTGCGGGCGTTATCGGACGCGGACCCGTCGTTGAAGTTGCTGGACCTGGCCGGGGTGCGAGTGATTGAGGCGTTTGACCGTGAGTTCGTCTTCGTTGGGGTGACGGTACAACATGCGCGCGCGAGTGCGTTGTTGACGGGGAGTTGCGAGATGAAGGACAGTGCCGAGACTGCAAGTGTGTTGGCGGTCCTGGACGCAACGAACCGGTGGTTAGGCCGTCGGTAGTGGGGAAGTGACCCGAACGGACATCGAACTCTTTCGACCGAGGCGAGCAGACATCGACGCGAAGGACAACTGAGGGCCCCCGTTCCTGGCAGGAAAAGTAGTTCTGTACGTTGAGCGAAATTCGAGCGGGAACACAGGTAAGTAGAGCGGAGCCGACCGGATGACCCGCAGCTGCACGTCGCAGCTGTGTGACTCGATGGGAGGTTACGCGGTATGTCTATCATTCAGTGGCTGACAGCCTTGCTGACCGGATTCACTTCCTGGCACTAGGCTGACGGTTGGGAATGGGGGCCCCAAGCGCGACGAATTTCTGATCGGCAATTCCGGCACTCATGCCCTCAGAGCAAACACCGCGACTCACCGCCCGGCCTTGGGCGCGCATCGCTGAGCGCATCGATCGTCCGAGTGAGTCCTCGGCGTCGTGGCGCGTCGTGCTCGTGGTGGTTGCGAG
>JAEUJK010000117.1 GCA_016794735.1 Gemmatimonadota bacterium
TGGAACGTGGCGGCGAGCTGGGTATGGAAGGCGTTCATCTCCTTCCACGGTCCGGCCATGTGGTCCATCTTGCCCATGTCGTGCTTCATGGCCTCCTTGGGCTTTTCCTGGTGCTTGGAGTGATCCTGGGCCTGGGCGCCCGCGGTGACGGCATACAGGGCGGCGCAAGCAACAACGACGGCAGCACGCATCTTCCTCTCCAAATGGGGGGGCTTACGGGTTGGTGCAAAGCTATACGCGAAAACGGGTTGTAAGGTCGGCGATACCCCGAGTTCTGGGGGTGGGTTCCCCCTCCAGCCGTCGGTCAATTTGACCATTCCCGGGCAGGTTCGTCCTCCCGTGGGGCCTCTTGGGGTGCCAACCGCCCCGGGAGACGACTACGATTCACACACGAATGAGTAAGCCAGCAAAACGACCGCGCCGTCGAATTGGCCGCGGCAGGGGGGGGAAGACCCCGCCCCAGGAAACATCGGTGTCCACGAGCCGGGACGCCTACGTCGAGACCCGCCGGTGGCTGCTGCGGCAGCACGGCCCGATCTGCGCCTACTGTGGGCTGCGGTACGATCCCGACACCATGACCCTGGACCACGTGACCCCGCGCCGTGGCCAGACCGCCTACGATCGGCGTGACAACCTGGTCCTCTGCTGCAAGCGCTGTAACAGTGCGAAGGCGGACAAGCCGTTCATGGTCTACCTGCTCGCCCTGCGTCAGCGAGCCGTCCACCTGCTCCGCTACGGCGGTCACCTGAGCGAAGGGATCCTCGACCTGGTGCGGCATGTGGCGGTCGGCGTGTCGCCCGACGTCGCGGGTGGGATCTCGCCGCGCGTGGTCTACGGACCCGACCCGGACGATGACGACTCGCCGTACCTGGACTCGCCGTACCGCGAGACGGCTTGATGCCCTGATGGCGCGGTCGCAGGAGGGAGTTCCCCCGCATCGCGCCATCCGAAGGACACGCTCCGTGTGACGCATTTCTGGTGGCGGCGCCCCGCGTCGGAGGGAAGATTTCCGGCGCGACCCCGCGCGCTTTCGGGGTCACCCAGACCTCATGAAGGAGCCATTCCAGATGCGAAAGTCCTACGCCCTCCTGGCGGCGGCGCTCACCCTCGGCGGTTGGGCCGCGCCCCTGGTTGCCCAGGACGCCAACCCCGCCCCGAATCGACGCGAGGGAGAGGGGCCGTTCGACAAGCTGATCATCCGCGGCGTCACGCTCATCGACGGCTCGGGCGGTCCGCCACGCGGCCCCGTCGACATCGTGATCGAGAAGAACAAGATCTCGCAGGTGGTCGACGTCGGCTTCCCGAACCTCCCGATCGACCAGGCGCGTCGCCCCAAGGGGCCGGCCCGCGAGATCCAGGCGGAGGGGATGTACGTCATGCCGGGCTTCATTGACCTGCACGTCCACACGTGCGGCAAGCCGAAGGCGCCGGACGCCGAGTACTGCTACAAGCTCTGGCTGGCCCACGGCGTGACGACGGTGCGGGGCGTGCCGTTAGGCGGCTTTGAATGGTCGCTGAGCGAGACCAAGCGCGCGAACGCCAACGAGATCACCGCGCCGCGCATGGTGAACTGCCAGCGCCCGGGTTCGGGCCGTGGCTGGGGTGGCAAGCCGATCCTCACGGAGGAGGATGCCCGCGCGTGGACCCGCTGGGCGAAGGAGCAGGGGGTCGACTGCCTCAAGGTCGGGGCGCATGAACCCAACGTGATGCGCGGCCTCATGGACGAGTCCAAGAAGCTGGGGCTGGGCACCACGGCGCACCTGCAGCAGCTGGGGGTCGGGAACATGAACGCGGCCGATGCGGTCACCCTCGGCCTCGGCGCGGTCACGCACTTCTACGGCATCTTCGAGTCGATGTACGACAAGAACGACATCCAGCCGTACCCGGACACCTACAACTACAATGACGAGCAGTGGCGCTTTGGCCAGGTGGCTCGCCAGTGGAACCTGGTGACCCCGGGCAGCGACAAGTGGAAGGCGTTCCTCAAGCTGCTCAAGGACAACAACGCGACGCTCGACCCGACGATGACGACGTACATGTCGGGCCGCGACCTGATGAAGCGGCGCAATGCCGACTGGCACGAGGCGTACACGCTGCCGTCCCTGTGGGACTTCTACACGCCGAACCGCGAGAACCACGGCGCCTACTTCTTCAACTGGACGACGTGGGACGAGGTCGCGTGGAAGAAGTTCTACCAGGTCTGGATGGACTTCATCCAGGACTACAAGAACATGGGTGGACGCGTCACCCCCTCGACGGACGCGGGCTTCATCTACAACACCTACGGGTTCAGCTACATCGAAGAGCTGGAGAACTTCCAGGAAGCCGGCTTCCACCCGTTGGAGGTGATCCGGAGCGCGACGCAGCATGCGGCCGAGGAGCTGAACAAGGCCAACGGCAAGCCAATCGAGATGGGTGTCGTGCGCCCGGGGATGCTGGCCGACCTCGTCATCGCGCCGGAAAACCCGGTGGCCAACTTCAAGACGCTGTACGGCTCGGGCTTCCAGCGGCTGAATGACAAGACCGGTAAGGTCGAGCGCGTGGGTGGCGTGCGGTGGACCATCAAGGACGGCATCGTCTACGACGCGAAGAAGCTCCTCGCCGACGTGGCTGCGATGGTCGAGAAGCAGAAGAAGGAGCGCGGCATCACGAAGTTGCCCGTCGCGGCCTTCGTGCCGAATCCGTAAGGCGTTTCCAACCTCTCGCACAAGCGGCTCCCAACGATCGGGAGCCGCTTTGTTTTTCGGGCACATTGACCCGGAGACGGCGAAAATCGCCGCGTCGTGTGATGCACATCACATTGGCGACGTGCCTAACGCCCATTCATTTGCAGCCGAACAGAAAGATCTTCCGGGGGTAGTTACATTCCGGTGCACAGTCGTTTCGTGCCACGACTGGTCCACTTGCGCTTCACTTCCCCTGGCACCTTTCGGCCTGACGGCTCCCCCAAGCCACGATGACTACTCTTCGCCTCATCCCGCTGGTTGCATTGACCGCGATCGTCGCGTGTGAACAAGCCACGCCCAACGCGAGCCCGACGGACACCGGCATTGCCCTCGCCCGCACCGCCGCGGCCAAGGATTCGCTGATTCGCGTGAAGGACTCGCTCCTGGCCGACAAGTCGCGCCAGCTGAGCGAGCAGTCGCAGCTCCTCGGTGATGCCGCCGCGAGTGCGCGCATGGCCGCCCAGATCGAGAAGACGCTGTCCGACGTGCGGCTGGCCCGCACGAAGGGCGAGGCGCTCCCCGTCGAGGGCTCGATGCCGTCGACCGCGGCGCAGCTCGAGATGGCTGACCGCAAGGTCAAGACGTTGATCGCCCGCCTCAACGCGAGCCAGGCGCGTGTGCGCCGCATGCAGACGGACAGCGTGACGCGTGCGTCCATGGATTCGGTCACCCTCGTGAGGCTCGCCGATTACGAGCGCTCGATCACCGAGCTCCGTGGCACCGTCGAGCGCCAGCAGGCCGAGATCGTCGCCCTGACGACCCGCGTCGACTCGATGCGTCGTGAGAACGTCGTGCTCGTGGCCCGCAACGACACGATGGTGATGCGCAACAACGCGTTGCTGGCCCGCGAGGACAGCGCCTACATCGTCATTGCGACGGAGAAGGAACTGATCGATCGCGGCATCGTCCGCAAGGAAGGCGGCACCAAGCTCCTGTTCGGCGCCGGCAAGTCGCTGGTTCCGGGTCGCACCTTCGATCCCACGGTCTTCCGCGTCGTTTCCAAGCAGCGCGACACGGCGATCGAGTTCCCGCGCCCGGACAAGCAGTACCAGCTCGTGAGCCGCCACAACCTGCAGTTCACCAACCAGGCCGCGATCCGCGACGCCAAGGTGAAGGGCCCGCTCACGATCACGAACCCGGAGATGTTCTGGGCCGCGTCCAAGTACCTGATCTTCGTCGAGCGCGACTGATCCACGCACTGCCCCACACGCAGCGGGTCCCGGCCACACGGTCGGGACCCGTTGTGCATTCGGGACCTCCGGCGGGCGTTAGCCGAGCACGTGGCGGGCGTCCCGCTGCAGCTCGGCGCGGAAGTCCGGGTGCGCTACCGAGATCAGCGCCTCGGCGCGTTCGCGCAGCGACAGGCCGTGCAGATTCACGGCGCCATGTTCCGTGACGACCCAGTGCACGTGGCCGCGCGTCGTCACGACCCCCGCACCGGAGCTCAACACCGGAACGATGCGAGAGAGCGTCCCCTGCTTTGCGGTTGAGGGGAGCGCAATGATCGGCTTCCCGCCACGGGAACGCGCCGCGCCACGGATGAAGTCCATCTGGCCCCCGATCCCCGAGTAGATGCGCCGGCCGATGGAGTCCGCGCACACCTGGCCGGACAGGTCGATCTCCAGTGCGGCATTGATCGCGACCACACGGGGATTGCGGGCAATCAGCGCCGTGTCGTTGGTGCGGTCGCACCCGTGGAATTCCACGAGCGGGTTGTCGTTCACGAAGTCGAACAGCCGCTGCGAGCCACTCACGAAGCTGGTGACGATTCGACCGGCGTGGATCGCCTTGAATCGATTGGTCACCGCGCCGGTGGCCACGAGGTCGACGAGGCGATCGGAGAACATCTCCGTGTGGATGCCGAGGTCGCGCTTTTCGGAGAGGCGCGTGAGCACCGCATCGGGAATGGCCCCAATGCCCAGTTGCAGGGTGGAGCGGTGCTCGATGAGGGCGGCGATGCGCTCCCCGATCGCCGCTTCCACCGGGCCTTCCTGCACCGCAGGACGCTCGGCGAGGGGGCGATTCACGTGGACGAAGGCGTCGAT
>JAEUJK010000184.1 GCA_016794735.1 Gemmatimonadota bacterium
TAGGTGCAGGTGTCCGTCACGATCGTCACCCCGCTCGCCCGCAGGTCATCGCCGAACCCGGCCTCGTCCACGCGTTTCAGGACATCGCGTCCGGTCGAGATGTAGAACGAGACCGTCGGTGACACACATCGCCCGGCCAGCAACGCGTGCGCGCGGCGGAACTCCTCGAACGAGAAGTGCGGCGTCCCCACCGAGATGGCACCGAGGGGTTGCGTGGTCGGCGTCGAGAGTTCGGCGAGCGCTGCCTGCATCTCGCGCGGGCCGATCTCGATCGTGCGCTGCGGCGCGCGCCCACCGCAGGCGGTCGCGAGGTCCGGCGCTTCCGGCGTGACACCAACCATGTGAAACATCGCGACCGCCCCGGCCGATGCCGCGGCGGCGCCAAGCGCCTTGAGGTCGTCCTCCCGCGCCTGTTCGACGCCATCGATCACGGGGATCCGCGTCGCCACGCGTCGCCCGACCATGTGGCCAAGGGCGGCAAAGAAGAGGTCCTCGCCCACATCGGCCGGTGTCATCCCGCGCACGCGCACCAGGACGGTGGCGAAGCGCCCCTCGTCCCGATGCAATCCGACATTTGGGACGCGACCGGTGATTGCCGCAGCCAGGTCGATGAAGTCGCCGTACCGTTCGGTGCGCGCGCCGAGCACGCTGTTGCAGAACACGATGGCATTGGACTCGGCCCACGCCACCTGCTCGCCGGGAGCCGGCCGCTCCACCAGCTGGTAGGGCGCGCAGGTCCACGTCTGGCGACATCCTATCGCGCGGTAGTGGGCCATCATCTCGCGCCCGGCGGCCGCCACGGCGGCATCACCGCGGAAGAGCTCGGGATGCAGCAGGTCGATGATCCCGACATTGAGGGTCGTCGGAACACGCACCTGCCCACCCGCTTCTGCCATGGTGCGGGCAAAGTCCACCGAGGCCTGGCCGTGATACAGGCAGCCGTCGATGTGCGCGCGGGTGATGGGGAGGAGTTCGGTGGCCCCGGTGATCCCCGCCAGCCCGGTGACGAGGTCCATCGCGAGTTGCTCGGCGCGGGTGCCTTCACCGGCGAGCATCGCCTGCTCGTCGGGGGTCAGCGTCAGGCGGGCCTGGTGCATCACGAGCCTCTCACCGTCCACTCCCCCGAGTTCTCGTACTCCTGCGAGAGGCGCCGGCCGGAATCGAACCGGCGAATAGCGGTTTTGCAGACCGCTGCCTTACCACTTGGCTACGGCGCCGTGGTCGAGGGAAGCTAGGGGGCCGGGTGAGCCCGCTCAAGGCCGATTCCGGGTTGCATGGCGGCCACGAGGTGCGGTTCGCACCTTTCCGGCATGACTTCTCCCGACCTGACAACCCTGGATGACCTGCGCGCCGCCCAGGCCCGCATCCGTGGCAAGGTCCACCGCACCACCCAGGGCAGCTCGGAGTACCTGTCGCGCACCTCGGGCGCCCGGGTCTCCACCAAGCTCGAGCTGTTCCAGAAGACAGGGTCGTTCAAGGTGCGCGGGGTGATCAACACCCTGGCCCAGCTCACGGCCGTGGAGAAGGCCCGCGGGGTCGTCTCGATGAGCGCGGGCAACCACGCGCAGGCGCTGGCGTGGGGGGCGACCCAACTGGGAGTTGCCGCGACCATCGTCATGCCGGCCACGGCGATGGCGTCCAAGGTCGAGGCCACGCGCGGGTACGGCGGGACGGTGATCCAGACCGCGGACGACCTCCTCGCGACCGCGCGCGACATCATGGAACGCGAAGGACGCACGTTGATCCATCCGTTCGACGATCCGCGCGTGATCGCCGGCCAGGGAACGGTGGGGCTGGAGATCGTCGAGGACGTGCCGGATGTCGACGTGGTGCTCGTCGGCTGTGGGGGAGGTGGCTTGCTCTCGGGGGTCGCCGCGGCGATCAAGGCGCTGCGCCCGTCGGCGCGCGTGATCGGGATCGAGCCGGAACAGTCCGCCGTGATGTCCCTCTCGCTCGCGGCGGGGAGCCCGCAACGGCTCCAGGTCAACAAGACCATTGCCGACGGCCTCGCCCCGCCCTTCACCGGTGCCAACGCCTTTGCCCACGTGCGCGCGCTCGTGGACGAGGTCATCACCGTGAGCGAGTCGCAGATCCTGGACGGCATGCGCGTGCTGATGGAACGCTGCAAACTCTTTGTGGAACCATCGGCGGGCGCCGCCGTGGTGCCACTCCTCGGTCCACATCGGCTGATCCCGGCCGGCGCGCGCGTCGTCCCGATCGTGTGCGGTGGCAACGTGGATGTGGCGAAGGTTGCGACGCTGTTTGCGCCCACCGTGCCTGCGCCCTGAGTCCCACGGATCGACCGATCGTGACCGCTCGAAGGCCTCACCCGCTTCCCATGCGTTCCATGCGCCGCACCGCCCTGCTCTTCCTCGCGCTCGCCACACCGCTCCAGGCGCAACGTCCCGCCGACGGCGACGTTCGCCGCATCGATTCCGTCTTTGCGGCGCTGGACCGCACCAATTCCCCCGGGTGTGCGCTCGGGATCTACCGCGATGGCCAGCTTGCCTACACGCGCGGATATGGCATGGCGAACCTCGAACATGGCATCGCCATCTCGCCACGCACCGTGTTCGATATCGGGTCGACGTCCAAGCAGTTCGCGGCCGCCTCCATCCTGCTGCTCCAGGCCGACGGCAAGCTCAAGGTGGATGACGACGTGCGGACGTACCTGCCGGAACTGCCGCAGTACCAGCGCCCGATCACGATCCGCCACATGCTCAACCACACGAGCGGGCTGCGGGACTACCTCACGTTGATGTCGCTGCACGGAACCGATTTCGACGGCGTCACGGGCGATGACGAGGCCTTCGACCTCATCGTGCGGCAGAAGGCACTCAACTTCGACCCGGGGAGCGAGTTCCTCTACTCGAACTCGGGCTTCTTCCTGCTCTCGCAGATCGTGAAGCGCGTCAGCGGCAAGACCCTCGCCCAGTTCGCCCACGAGCGCATCTTCACGCCGCTCGGCATGCGCGACACGCACTTCCACGACGACCATCGCATGATCGTCCCGCAGCGTGCCACAGGCTACGCCGCCGGACGCAATGGCTTCGTCATCGACATGTCGCTCTTCGAGCAGACCGGCGATGGCGCCGTCCAGACGACGATCGAGGACCTGCTCAAGTGGGACAACAACTTCTATGCGCCCACCGTTGGCGGCGAGGCGATGCTCCGCGAGCTGCACACGCAGGGCAAGCTCACCAACGGCACCACCATCTCGTACGCCCTGGGCCTCTTCGTCGACCAGCACCGCGGACTGCGACGGGTGCGACACGGCGGCTCGTGGGCGGGCTATCGCGCGGAGCTGTTGCGATTCCCCGAGACGCGGACCTCGGTGGCCGTGCTGTGCAACCTCGGCTCGCTGAATCCCAGCGCCCTTGCGGACGCCGTGGCGGCCATCGTGCTGCGCGACCGGATGGCGCCGGTCACGGCGGCGGCCCCAGGGACACCTTCACCCGCGGCGCCGGCGCCGGCCCCGTCGACCGGCACGCCCGTCACCCTGACCGCGGCGCAACTCGCGGCATATGCCGGCGTGTACCACGCCCCCGAAGTCGACGCTACCTACCACGTGGAAGCATCTGCGGCCGGCGTGACCATGCGCAACGGACGCACCACGGGGCCGCCGATGGCGGCGACGGCGCCGGACACCTTCGGCGACCCGCGCGGGTTGCAGGTCGTGTTCACGCGTGACGCGGGCGGGCGCGTGACCGGGATGCTCGTGAACGCGGGCCGCGTGCGCGGGATCGTGGCCACCCGAACGCCTGCTGCAGCGCGGTAGGTCCAGCAGGCCGGCGCGGCGCAGGTGGCGCCGCGCGGCCTCGTGCCAACCTCAGGCGAGGGTGGCGTCCAGCGTGATCGGTACGGCGGCCAGCGCCTTGGAGATCGGGCAGCCCACCTTGGCATTTGCCGCGAGCTGCTGGAACTGCTCCGCCCCGATCCCCGGCACCTTGCCGGTGAGCTGCAACCGGATGCCGACCACCTCGAATCCGGCGTCCTTCTTCTCCAGGCTCACGTGCGCCACCGTCGTGAGCGCCTCGGGGGTGAAGCCCGCACCGGCGAGCTGGAACGACAGCGCCATCGTGAAGCATCCAGCGTGCGCGGCCCCCAGGAGTTCTTCCGGGTTGGTGCCCGCACGTCCGTCCTCGCTCACGAAGCGCGCCATGAAGTTGTACGGCGTGTCCGCCAGCACACCGCTCGTGGTGGACAGGTGTCCCGAGCCATCCTTGCCGGTGCCGTGCCAGACGGCCGTCGACCGTCGAACGAATGCTGCCATGATGTTGCTCCCGTGTTGTCGTTGCCGTGTCATCCACCCTTGCTGCCTGCCCTCTGCCGCCTGCCGTCTGCCGACTCATCGACCCGTTCAGTCGATCGGCCCGAGGTCGTAAATCTTGCGGATCGACTCGAACTCGTCCTCGATCTTCAGCTCCAGGTCGATCAATCGCCCGGTGCGCACATCGAACACCCACCCATGGATCTGGGGAAACCCGGTGCGGTACCAGGCCCGTTGCACGTGGTCGATCTTGACGATGTTCAGGCACTGCTCCAGCACATTCAACTCCACGAGCCGGTCAAATCGTTCCCGATGCTCGTGGATGGCGTCCAGTTCACCCCGGTGGATGCGATACACGTCCCGGATCGACTGCAGCCAGCTGTTGAGCTGGCCGAGGTCACTCTGTTGCATGGACGCCTTCACCCCCCCGCACTCGTAGTGGCCGCAGATCACGATGTGCTTCACGGCCAGCTGCTCGACGGCGTATTGCACCACGGCGTTGATGTTGTTGTCCGTGGCTACCACGAGGTTCGCCACGTTGCGGTGCACGAAGATCTCCCCGGGCTCGGCGCCCATCAGGTCCTCGGCCGTGACGCGACTGTCCGCACACCCGATGTACAGGATCTCGGGACTCTGCCCGCGCGAGAGCTTGTCGAAATACTGCGGGTCGTGGGCGAGCTTGGCCGCCACCCACGATGCGTTGTCCCGGAAGATCTCCTCGAATTGCTTCATCAATTCCTCACGGCACCACAGGCTTCGGTTGCAGCTTCACGATCCACAGGCCGGACAACATGTCATTGACGAAGGCGTGGCCGTCCTTCACCACCACCCCCCACGTCATCGTCTTGTTCGGGGTGAAGCCCGTCGGTGAAGCGGGCATGTACTCGGCGATGGTCCGGCCCTGCGCCTTCAGGTCGCCACGCAGCTCACCACTCACGTCGAAGACCTGGAACCCGCCATTGTAGGCGCCAAGATACAACGTATCGCCCGCCGCCCAGATGTTGTGCGCGCCGCCGTACTCGGGTTCGTACCACGCGACCGACTTGGGCTTCTCGATGTCACTCACGTCGATGACCTGGAGCCGACCATAGGCGCGGATGTTGGCCACGTCCCAGGTGCCCGTCGGCGCGTACGGGGGAAAGACCTCGTCGGCGATGAAGACGTAGCGGCCGTGGCGCCAGGCGGTGTGGGTGCCGCTGATGAACCCCGGCCCCCAATCCGACAACGCGCCCGGATACAGCGCCTCGGAGTTGTATCGATAGTTCGAGATCATCACCGGGTTCGAGGGGCTGCCGCCCTTCATCCCGTTGCCGACGTCGAGGATCACGAGCCCGTCGCTCCAGTAGCTCACGTACGCGATCCCGTCCTTCACGTCCACGTCGTGCAGCGAACGCCCGGCCCGCGTGTCGCGCGAGATCCACTCGCCCACGCGCCGCGGCTTGAGCGGATCGTTGATGTCGATGATGTTGAGCGCGCCGGTCCCGCTGTTCGTGAGATACACATGCGTCCCGTGGCGCGGCTGCGTGTACACGAAGGCGGAGTGTACGCCCGCCGTCACCCCATCGGTGAACTCGGCCACCGGCTTGGGGTGCGCGGGATCTTCCACCGACGCGATGACGATCCCGTTGCGACGATCGGTCGCTCCCTCGCGCGTGAAGACCAGCCACTTGCCGTCGGCGGTCGTCATCATGTCGTTCATCGATCGCGAATTCGCCACGATCGAGTCGGTGATCATCGGCTTGGATGGGTCGCTGATGTTGATCGCATAGATGCGATCGCCGCCCAGGGCGGTGCCGAGGTACGCGTGCTTGCCATCGGGATGCACCCAGACCTCGGAGGTCGGGAACGCCGAGCGATCGAGGTGGCCCACCACCTTGGCCTGCCGCCGCACGTCGCGCGAGGTGAGCGTGACGGTGCTGACCGCCTCTTTCGCCCCCAACGACGCGGTGATGCTGTAGCGACCGGGCACGTTCCCCACGAACGCGCCGTCCTGGTCGATCGCGCCCTGTCCCGGCGAGAAACTCCACGCCGGCGTGAGCCCGGTGATCACCTGGCCGCGGGCGTCCTTCACCGTCAGGGCAAAGCGCACCACGTCGCCCTGGCGTGCACGCGAGGCCGCCGGCGTGATCGTGGCCGTGACCCCCGCGCCGGGCAGCACCTGCACCGAACGACTAGTCTCTGCGCCCCCGGCACGCACCGTCACCAGCGCGGTTCCCGGTCCAACGGCGGACAGCATCCCGTCGACCACCGTGGCCACCCGCGGGTTGGACGAGGCCCAGGTCACGACATCCTCGCGCGCATCGCCGGTTGCGGTGATCGGCGTGGCGTCGAGCCGAATGCGCTGGCCCGCGAGCATCTTCGACACCACGGGCGTGACCTCCACGCGATGCGTGGGCCCAGGCACCAGGCGCACCTCGATCTTCTCCACCACCGGTCGCCCGCTGCGTGGGAGCGCGGCGATCGAGAGCGGGATCACCCCGGGCGATCCCGCCCGCACCAGCCCGGTCGAGTCGACGCTCCCCTGCATGCGTCCACCCTGCACCGTGAAGCGCACCGGCACCCCGCGCACGACCGCCCCGTTGGCGTCGAGCGCCTCCACGACGAGTCGCAGGGAGTCGCCCACCGCCACGACGCGCGCGGGTGGGCTGATGCGCAGGCGAACCACTTCCTGCGCCGATGCCGGGAGTGCAAAGGCGACGAGGAACGCTGCGACGGAAGGGATGGTGCGAGCCATGGGGGTCACCGTCAGGGGGCCGGGGCACATCAAGATGCGCCCCGATAGCCGATCTCGCACCGGGGGACAACATTTGGCGCATGGAACGAGCACTGGATGACCTCGTCGATGCGTTCCGCACGTGTCGACTCCCCAAGGGTGAGTGGACGCATCACGCGCACCTGGCGGTGGGACTGTGGCACGTGGCGACCCACGGCCCAGAGGACGCGCTGGATCGCCTGCGCGCCGGGATCCGCGCGCTCAATACGTCGCACGCGGTGGCCAACAGCGAGAGCTCCGGCTACCACGAGACCATCACCCGCGCTTACGTCGCCCTGCTGTCGCAGTGGTGGGAAGCCACCCCAGGCGACCAGGCGCCCGCGCGCGTTGCGGCGCTCCTGGCGTCGCCCCTCGCGTCGCCCAACGTCCTGCTGCTCTTCTATTCGAAGGAGCGCCTCATGTCCGCGACGGCGCGGGCCGAATGGATGGAGCCCGACCTCGCCCCACTAACCTTGGCCGCGCTCAACCACAGCTGACGCGATCGGGATCCTCGCGCAGGACTACTTTCGCCCCTCCCAGCGCGCACTCGTTCCTCGCACATCGATGTGCACAAACGGGCCGCTCGGTCCCATCGCCGCGTAGGTCCCCAACCCACCGCGAAGGTCCGGGTACGCGCGTTCCACGCGCGCCAGCGCGAGGGAGATCGCCTCGGTGTCGCGCAGATCGACGCGTCCATCCTTGTTGAGGTCGTCCATGCGGCCATTGCGATCATCGTCGATGATCAGGTCGGCGGCATCGCCGTATTGGTGTCGGCTCGAACGCGCCATCCCTTCACCCACGCCGCGATCGTTGTAGTACGGCGCGCGAAAACCGGACAGCACGACGACGTGCCCGGTGGCGATACCGCGCGTGTTCAACTCGCGCAGCACCAGCTCCACCTTGTCGAGCAGCTTCTCCTCGAGCACCACGTACTTCGGCCAGCGATCCCGCTGGTCGTGCGTGACGAAGTCCCCCAGGGTGAAGTGCGGCGTCAGGGGAATGTTG
>JAEUJK010000245.1 GCA_016794735.1 Gemmatimonadota bacterium
CGGCGTGTCGCTGATCGGGAGCAGCTCGCGTTGTTCGCCAACGTCACGACCTCCGAACCCGGTGACGCACGGGTCGTGTTGTCACACGTGGTGCGCGGCAACCTCGCCTCGGGATATGTCACGACCCTCGTGGCCACCCAGTACGCGGCGCTGCAGTCCCCGGTCGCCCGACGGCTCTATCGCCTCCTGGAGGTGGCCCGGGCCGAGGACACGGTGACCTGGCGGATCGGGCTGGAGGCGCTGGCGGAGCAGATGCCCCTCGTCCAGCGCTATCCGTCCCACCTGCAGCGCGTCCTGCAGCCCGCCCATGAGATGTTGCTGGCCGCCGGGCTGGTCCGGGACGCCAAGGTCCACCAGGTGGACAAGGTCTGGTACGTGGACTACGTCTTGGCGACGAGGGAAAAAGCGAACGGATGAGGCACCGGGCAGCACGAGAAGCCAGGGCAGCACGAGACCCGTGCTTCCCTGACCTCCGTTCCCTCCCGTGCTTCGCCCTGGCAGTTGTCTTTCCCCCTGGAGGGCCCGAGAAGTTCGAACTGATGAAGCACGAGCAGCACGAGAAGCCAGAGCAGCACGAGACCCGTGCTTCCCTGACCTCCGTTCCCTCCCGTGCTTCGCTATGGCAGTTGTCTTTCCCCCGGGAGGGCCCGAGAAGTTCGAACTGATGAAGCACGAGCAGTACGGGAAGCCATGGCAGCACGAGACCCGTGCTTCCCTGACTTCCGTTCCCTCCCGTGCTTCGCCCTGGCAGTTGGGTCCGCTCCGGTGACCCCCTCCCCCCTGGGCCAGTCCGTCTTCAGGAACTCCCCTGCCCTCCGGGCGTATTCGATGCAGTATTAGGAACCTCCTCCTTCTGGAATTCCCGCATGAACCGCATGAGGAAAGCCGCCCTCGGCCTCGTCGTCGTCGCCCCGCTCGTGGCCGGCGGCTTTATCGCACAGGAGCGGGCCACCCAGGACGGAGGCCGCCTGCTCGGACAGGTCCTGGACCTCGTGCAGTCCCGGTTCGTGGACTCGGTGGACGAGGCCATGCTGTATGAGAAGGCCGCGCGTGGCCTGGTCAACCAGCTGCAGGATCCGTATTCGGAGCTGCTGAGCCCGCGCGAAATGACGCAGTTCAACACGACGACCGGCGGGCGCTACGGCGGCCTCGGCATGTCGATCGAGAACCAGCCGGGCAAGGGCGCGGTTGTCGCGCGCGTCTTCCACAACACGCCGGCCGAGGAAGCCGGCGTCATGGAAGGCGACATCATCGTGCAAATCGACACGCTGTCGACCCGTGGCTGGACGAACGCGCGGGTCGCGGATTCGCTCCGCGGCACCCCAAACACGAAGGTGACGGTGACGTTCGCGCGTCCCGGGGTGCCGGAGCCGATCAAGAATTCGTTCACGCGTCGCGTGATCCGGGTGCCGGCCGTTGGGTACGCCATCACCTTCGACGGCGTGGGTTACCTCCCGCTGGACAACTTCAACGAGTCGTCCACGCGCGACATCGCGAGTGCCATCCGTGCCTTCCAGGCCGAGAAGGTGAAGGGCGTCATCCTCGACCTGCGCGGCAACCCGGGTGGGTACCTGGACCAGGCGTTATCGATCTCCAACCTGTTCCTGCCGCAGGGCGCCGAGATCGCCTCGGTCCGGGGCCGTGGTTCGGATCCGCAGGTGTACACGGCGCGCGAGCGCCCGATGGCGCCGGACCTCCCGATTGTCATCCTCATCGACCAGTACTCGGCCTCGGCGGCGGAGATCGTCGCGGGGGCGCTGCAGGATCATGATCGCGCGCTCATCCTCGGCACCACGTCGTTCGGCAAGGGACTCGTCCAGACCGTGTACAACCTGGACGGCGGGTACGCCCTCAAGATGACCACCGGCAAGTGGTACACGCCGGCGGGTCGCTCCATCCAGAAGGAGCGCAAGCTCCTGCCGGACGGCCAGTTCGTGGAAGTGCACCCGGACTCGCTGGAGTCGGACAGCGCGCGCAAGGCGCGGCCGACCTACAAGTCGACGGCCGGGCGCCTGCTCTACGGCGGTGGTGCCATCACCCCCGACCTGAGCATCCGGCCGGACACCTTCACGACCTCGGAACAGCAGCTGCTCCGGGCGCTCGCCCCCAAGCGTGCCGAGTACTACGTCGCCTTGTACGACTACGGGGTGCAGATGAAGAACCAGCTCAAGCTGGACTTCCAGGTGAACCCGGCCTGGCGGGAGGAGCTGTACAGCCGGCTCAAGAAGCGCGGGGTCGAGATCGACCGGGCGCTCTGGGACGCCGGCCAGCGCTACATCGACCGCGACATCGAGAACCGTTTCGCGCGGGCCGCCTTTGGCGACTCGACCGCTCGCCGTCGGGCACTCCCGGACGATCCGCCACTCCAGCGCGCGATCGCGATCCTCAAGTCCGGACCGTCGACCAAGGAACTGATCGCGCTCGCAGCCAGACCCGCGGGCAAGTAAGTTCCGGGACATGAGAGTCCTGATGACGTTCGCCGCCACGACCCTCGTGGCGGCGATTTCGTGTGTACGAGCCACTCCGGTGCCCACCATCGCCGCCGAGTCGGCTGAGCGCCACTTGTCCAACCTTCGCCAGCTTACCAATGGCGGGGAGAATGCTGAGGCATACTTCAGCAAGGACGGCAAGTGGATCACCTTCCAGTCCACGCGCGACGGGCGCACCTGCGACCAGCAGTACGTCATGCGATCCGACGGCAGCGGGTTGGTCCGCGTGTCGAACGGGATGGGCAAGACGACCTGCGGGTGGTTCTTCCCCGGGGGCGACCGCCTGTTCTTCGCCTCGTCGCATGCGCATGACGCGACCTGCCCCGCGCGCCCCGATCCCTCGGCCGGGTACGTGTGGCCGCTGGACCAGTTCGACATCTACACGGTCAAGCGCGACGGGACCGACCTGCAGCGCCTGACAAACTACAACGTGTATACTGCCGAGGGCGTGCTGTCGCCCGACGGCAAGACGATCGTGTTCACGTCCCTCAAGGACGGGGACCTCGAGATCTACACGATGAATGCCGATGGGACGAACGTGAAGCGGCTGACCTTCACGCCCGGGTACGATGGCGGCCCGTGGTGGTCGCCGGATGGCACGAAGATCGTCTATCGCGCCCACCACCCGGCCGACTCGGCCCAGCTCGCCGCGTACCGCGGGTTGCTCGCGCGCAAGATGATCCGCCCGTCGCAGGTGGAACTCTACGTGATGAATGCCGACGGCAGCGACCAGCGACAGGTCACCGCACTCGGGGGCGCGAACTTCGGGCCGTCGTGGACGCCCGACGGCAAGCGCATCATCTTCTCGTCCAACCACCAGAGTCCCCGCAGCGGCAACTTCGACCTCTTCCTGGTCGACGTTGCCGCGACCAGGGCCGGGCCTGCACAGGTCGAGCAGGTCACCTTCACCCCGGTGTTCGACGGGTTCCCCATGTTCAGCCCCGACGGCAGCAAGCTGTTGTGGGCCTCGAACCGCCACAACGACAAGCCGAACGAGACCAACCTTTTCCTCGCCGACTGGAAGTAAGGAGGCACCATGCTGTTTGGTCCTGCCATCGCCGCCCTCATCGCGGCGTACCTGCTGGTCAAGTCGGTCAAGATCATCGGACAGGCCGAGGTGATCGTGGTGGAGCGGCTCGGCCGCTTTCACCGGGTGGCGCGGTCGGGACTCAACATCCTCATCCCGTTCATCGAGCGACCGCGCACCCTGGACGTGCGCTTCTTCGAGTCGGACGTCGGTGGACTCAAGAAGATCACCTCGCGCTCCACCGAGCGGATCGACCTGCGTGAGCAGGTGCTCAACTTCCCGAGCCAGCCGGTCATCACCAAGGACAACGTCACGATCGACATCGACGCCGTGTTGTACTACCGCGTCGCCGATCCGCAGAAGGCCACCTACGCCGTGCAGAACCTGCCGTACGCGCTCGAGACGCTGACGCGCACCACCTTGCGCAACATCGTCGGCGAGATGGAACTGGACAGCACGCTGGGATCACGCGACGAGATCAACCGTCGCATGCGCGAGGTCATCGAGGAAGCGTCGCTCGGCTGGGGCGTGGACGTCACGCGTGTTGAGCTGCAGGCGATCGAGCCCCCCAAGGACATCCAGCAGTCCATGGAGTTGCAGATGCGCGCGGAGCGCGAGCGGCGCGCCTCCGTGACGAACGCCGAAGCCACCAAGCGGGCCGCCATCCTCGAGGCCGAGGGGGTGCGGGAGTCGCAGGTGCTGCGGGCGCAGGGTGAACGCGACGCCGCCGTGCTGCGCGCACAGGGGCTCGCCGAGGCCCGCCTCGCGATGGCCGAAGCGGAAGCCGAGGCCATTCGACGAATCGCGGCCTCGTTGCCCGAGGGTGAGGCGTCGATGTACCTGCTGAGCCAGAAGTACCTCGATGCGCTCCCGCAGCTGGCCCAGGGCAAGGGCTCGACCATCTTCCTGCCGAGCGAGGCGTCCGGGGTGATGGGCGCACTGGGCGGGCTGCGTGCGCTGCTGCAGTCGAGCGCGTCCGAAGGCCCCGCGCCGGCGCCGCGTCCGGGCGCTCCCAAGGCGCTCACCGGGGAAAGCGGCAAGGGTTAATGGCAGCGACCAAACCGATTTCCCAGGACCGTGCCGGCAAGGTGGCGCGCGGCCACGCGTGTTCACATTGCCTGGAGTACTCGTTCAAGAAGGTCACGGTCAAGCGGGCCCCCGCCACCCACAAGAAGGACCTCAAGACCTACTGGATCGTGAACCGGGTCTGTGGCGTTTGCGGCCTGGACCAGGAGCTCGGGATCGACGCCGACGGGGAGATCGTCTACGGCGGTTAAAGCGGCCTGATCCGGTGAACGGCGCGTCCTGACGCGTCGAGTTCCACCACACCTGTCGGCACAACACTTCGTCGACCCCGCGCGTTGACAATGTCGACGGCGCCGACCGCGCATCGTTGCGGCGGGCGGCCTCTTGTTGACTTGTCGCTGGCGTGTGGCTTTACCGGACGGACGATCTGTGCTCCAAGTGGTTGGCAGGGATGGAGTTGCACAGGATGACGGAACCGCCCGGTGGCGCTGCCCGCCGTGTAGGGACTGCTATCTGAAAGGGAGGATTTGATGCGCAAGCCCCGTCCGGCCACGTACAACCCCGCCCAGGCCCTCCACCTTATCGCCACTGATCGCAGCGGGTCGCCCCTCAGCTGCCCATCGTGTGGATCCGGCTCATTCGAGCGTGAACCGATGCATGTGCCCCCGCCACCGCGATCGCACGTGACGCTGACCTGCGCTTCGTGTGGCCGAACGGCACGTTATATTGCAGGCGCTGCCTAGAAGGTCGGTCCTGTTCGATCGTTCGTGCTCGTGCACTCGGTCGTTTCGAGGGCACGAGCTTTTTCTTGGGTCCGGGGTATCACCCGGTTCCTGTACCCGGGGGCGTCTGCAGCCGGCGCCCTCGTTTCCAGCTCCACCGTTTCGCCCCGCAAAGGGAAGAGGATAGGCACGATGGCACGTATCCAAGGCACCGTGAAGTGGTTCAACGACGCGAAGGGTTTCGGCTTCATCTCCCGTGAGGGAGGCCCCGACGTCTTCGTTCACTTCAGCGCGATCCAGTCGAATGGCTTCAAGTCCCTCGCGGAGGGAGACAAGGTCGAGTTCGAGATTGTGCAGGGACAAAAGGGCCCGCAGGCCGCTGACGTCACCAAGGCGTGATCTCGCAGGACGCAAGAAGCCCCCGGGCATTTGCCCGGGGGCTTTTTCGTGCGCGCCTACGCCACTTGCAGCGGTAACTCGATCTGCGCCGTCGCGGGTCGCGATCGGTGTCGCGTGGTGCTCGCGTCGGCGCCGACGCCGCGCGTCTCGCGCGCCACACCCAGGCAGTGCGCCGTTTGGTGATAGAGCTGCAGGGTGGCGATGGGGACGGCCATCGGGGCCATCTGGTCCTGAACCACCCGCAGCGCCTCGGCGCGCACGGCGTCCGGCAGGGCGCCAGCCAATGGGTGGGACAACAAGCGCTGGACCGCGTGGACATCACGCGCCATCAGCGCATCGCGAAGTGCCTCCAGGAACGCGAGCACGGCAGGGTCCTCGCCAGGGGTGAACACACGCTGTCCTTCCTACCCCTGACCGGTCAACAAGGTTTCCGTCACGAACCTGGATCGATCCTGCCGCGACCGCTTACCGTCCCCGCTGGATTCCCGCTCCGACGTTGAGCAATGGGGGAATGGCAATCGGCAACCGCCCCATGACAGGGATCTCACCCAGCAGCGCACGCGCCGCAGCACGTTGCGACGCCGTGGTGCCGCCCCATGCAATCGCGTAGCTGGTGACGAACGGCACCTGGCTGAGCAGGTATGGCGTCCCGAAGCTCACGACCACGAGCGGCTTGCCCGTCGCCGCCAGCTGACGAAGGAATCCAATGAACGCCTGCGGGGCGTCAGCCGTCGCCGACTCGGAGGTGATGTTGACGTACGAACCCACCACGATCAC
>JAEUJK010000272.1 GCA_016794735.1 Gemmatimonadota bacterium
GCCGCTCCGCCCCGGCATCGTCATGTCGAGGAGGATCAGGTCGATGCCACCGGGCACGCCGCCCTCCACCATCGCCAGGGCCGCGTCACCGTCCGCAGCCTGGAGCACGTTCACCTCGCGCTTGCGCAGCATGCGAACCACCAGCGTGCGCACCGCTTCATCGTCGTCGACCACGAGGACCGTGCGGCCAGCCAGGCCCCGCGATTCACCCGGTCGGGCGGAATCAGTCGGGATCGGTGAAGCCACCAGGGGAAACGCGACAGTGAACGTCGTTCCGCTACCGGGATGGCTCTCGACGACCAGCGCCCCATGGTGGCTCCGCGTCACACCCACCACGGTCGACAGCCCGAGGCCGCGACCCGTGCCCTTCGACGAGTAGAACGGGTCAAACACCTGTTGCAGGGTTGGAGTATCCATCCCGACGCCATCGTCGACGACCTCCAGCACCGCATATTCTCCCGGCGGTGCGATCCACCCGGTTCGCGTGCGGCCGAGCCATGCCGCATCGAGCTGCGCGCGACGCGTCTTGATGAAGACCCGACCCTGGCGTTTCGATGCGTCGACGGCCTCCGCGGCATTGACCACGAGGTTGAGGACCACCTGGCGGACCTGGCTGGCATCGGCGTTGATCCACAATGGTTCGTTCGCCAGGTCGAGCAACACGCTCACGCGCCGTTGGGTCGTCGCCTTCAGCAATTCCTGCATGTCGCGCGCGGACGACGACAGGTCGATCGTGCTCGCCGCCATCCCGCTGCGCCCGGCATACGTCAACATCTGGCGGCACAGGGCCGCAGCCTCGTCGGCGGTGCGGATGATCCCGGTGGAATCCTCGGTGACGTCTTCCGGGAGGTTCGGCACCTCGCCGATCAGTTCCGCACGCGCGCGAATGGCGGCGAGGAGGTTGTTGAAGTCATGCGCGATACCACCGGCCAGCACGCCGAGGCTCTCCATCTTCTCGCTTTGGACGAGGCGCGCCTGCATCGCCCGCTGCTCCTCGGACGCGCGTCGCGCCGTGGTGACGAGGGCCGAGGTGATCAACGTCGGCACGATCGCGACGTTCGCGTACAACCACGTGAGGACGAGCGTGACCGTCGGCGTGTCCACCGCCAGCGGACCCGTGCTCAAGACGGCGGCGGCCATCGCCATGGCGGCAGCAATGAACCCGGAGAGCGCGGCCCCAAAGCCTCCCAGCCGGAGCGCGGCCCACTGCATCAATGGAAGGGGGAGGAACAACAGGCGACTGAAGGGGCTCGTTCCGGATGTCACGAGGAAGGGCAGGTACGCCGCCCCGGCGACGCCGGCGAGGACGAGCGTCGCCTCGAGACGAGAGCCGCGCGGGACCCCTTCCCCGCTGGCGAGGGTGAGGCCCACCGGCGTGATGACGAGGATCCCCATCGCGTGGGTGAGCCACCACAGCACAAACAGCCGCAACCCGCCATCCGGAGGGAACCCCGCCACGGCGCCTAACGCGGAGACGCTGATGATCGCGGCGAGACCGGCGGCCACCCCGGATCCCAGTCCCAGGAGGAGGAGGACGTCGCGGACACGCCCCAGGCGCGCGTCGAGCCCAACGCGCCGCAGCAGGCTCACGAGCAGGTGCACCTCCAACGCATTGGCGATCCCCGTCGCGAGGATCATCACCACCCCACCGCCCGTGAATCCGGTGGCGACGGCTCCGCCAAGGGCGACCCCCCACCACACCGGATACGGGGCCATGAGCCCGACCACCGCGGCAATCCCGCTCGAACACCAGATGACCCGCCGCAGCTCAACGCCACCGGTCTCCCCGAGCAACAGGGTGGCGATCCCCACCGCCGCGTAGGCAGCGGCCAGCAGCAGGTTGACGGTGATGACTCGGGCGTTCGCGATCGGACCGTGTGCCAACGGCCAAGGCGT